>CAYNPP010000022.1:0-14401 GCA_964399095.1 uncultured bacterium
TATATTAGTTGATGATGAAGTAGGGACTTCAATAGAAGTGAACTCGACGAATGGTGATGGACATCTTGGTGGTGATGATTTTGATCAGGTACTTATAAATTGGATAGCAAAAGAGTTTAAAAAATCTGATGGAATAAATTTACTTGAAGATCCTCAGGCACTAGGAAGAATAAAGGACGCTGCTGAAAAAACAAAAATAGAGCTATCTAATTCTAAGAGCAGTGAAATTAATTTACCTTTTATCACTGCAGATAATAGCGGCCCAAAGCATCTTAACCTTAAAATTAACAGAGCAACATTTGAAAAATTAATTAGTGATTTGGTTAATAGAACAAAAAATCCATGCATAAAAGCTTTAAAAGATGCAAAATTAAGTCCATCTGACATTGACGAAGTTATTCTAGTTGGTGGCTCCACAAGAATTCCAATGGTTCAGGAAATTGTTAAGGAAATTTTCGGGAAAGAACCAAATAAAAGTGTGAATCCTGATGAGGTTGTTGCCTTAGGCGCTGCACTTCAAGGTGGAATAATGGGTGGAAATGTAGAAGATATTTTGCTCCTTGATGTGACACCACTCTCATTAGGTATTGAGACTCTAGGTGGAGTGTGTACTAAATTAATCGAATCAAATACAACTATCCCTGTAGATAAGTCTCAAGTTTTTTCTACTGCAGCTGACAATCAAACAACAGTGGAAATTCATATTTTGCAGGGTGAGAGAAGTATGGCTGTTAGTAACAAATCATTAGGTAGATTCCATTTGGATGGAATTCCTAATGCACCAAGGGGAGTGCCGCAAATTGAAGTAACTTTTAAGCTCAATCAAGATGGAATACTTGATGTTAGTGCAAAAGATAAGTCTACCGCAAAAGAGCAGAGCATCAGAATCGAAGCTTCAAGCGGCTTATCTGAAGATGAAATAGAAAAAATGAAGACTGATGCAAAAAAACACGAAGAAGAAGATAAAAAAATCAAGGAATCTATAGATATCCATAACCAGGCAGATCAACTCATATATCAAACTGAGAAGCAATTAGATGAGTTTAAGGACAAATTAGATGAATCCACCATAAATAATCTCAAGAATGCAAATGACTCATTAATAGAGGCAAATAAAGGGGATGATTTAGAGAAAATTAGACTATGCGTTGATGAGTTAAATAAAATATGGGCATCTGCAACTGAATCTATGTATAAAGAATCATCCCAGAATTCAAATGACACACCTGAGGACCAAGACTCCGAATCTAAAGATAACAGCGAGATTAAAGATGCTGACTTTGAAGTAGTCGATGATGATAAGTAGTAATTTGATATAAAATTCAGATGAATATATTTAATTTTTTATCTGGAAAAATTTTAAATATCATATTATCAATTTTATTATTTTCCATTATAATTATTTATTTGATATATAATTATAATGAAAAAATAATCAATTATTATATTCCAGTTATTGAAAATAAGATTGAAAAAAAATATCCCTATATAAAGGACATACAGAGTACGGGTATATCCGGGTCATTATTATCAAAAATCAAAATAAATAGAATTGACATATCGACAAAAGATAGGGAGAGGTTTATATTAGAAAGTATAGTGTTAGCTTTTCCAAGTTTTACAGAATTTTTATTGATGGGCTATAAAAGCTATATAAATAATATTGATATTAAAATTCACTCTATATATTTTAATAATAATGATGATAATATTAATTCAATTCTTGAATCGATTAATTACTCAAATATGCTTTTAAAGATTGATTCTATATACTATAACAATAAAATCAGTTATGCTGCCAGGAAATTAATAATCGATATTCAGCTACAGGATATTTTGAAGAATCAGCCACCCAATGTTATTCAAATTGCTGATTTAAAAATTGAAGATGATATATACAGTATATTTATAAATAGAATAAGGATGGCAGCTTTCAACAGAAATATTAGCCTGTGGTATGATAACTTATCAGTGATAACACAAATACAAGATTTAACAACAAAAAATGGATTTGTTAATATAAAAAATTATTTACAATCTACTTTTCATATTAAATCAATTTACATGGAGAATCAATATATTAATAAGATGTATATTCCATCTTTAACTGGTGATATTAAGTGGTTTAATGAAAAAAATATATTATCTTTAAATATCATAAATATAGAGAGTTATATAAATAATATAATGTATAACATTAATACTAAAGCTCATTATAATTATATAAACAACTCCCTAAATATTATGTATCTTAATATGGATAGTTTTAAGGATAAAATTGTTGTAGATATGGATATCAATTTTAACAATGATGAGCTAGCGGCACATATTGGTTCTTATTCATACATGCTTCCATATATAGAGATCCTTCCCGAAAAATCTTCAGTATATATATCTAATATAGAGGATTATAGCAATTATTTTATTGAATTTAATCTACATAATGTTGATAATATTAGATCTGTAACCTTTGATAGCATAAAAGGTGAATTTGACTTGAGTATTATTTCATTTACTCCTTTAGTCTATGAAATAGATTTCACTAAGAATGTTCAGATAAAAGATCCTATATATGACGCAGAGGTCTCAATCAAAGAATTTAATGATATTAGCGATGTTAAGATGGAGGTTATCAATAAATATGTCAAGATACGTGATTTAAAAAAATTAAATAATTGATTACACCAATAATTATTTTGTATTAATTTACAATAAATAAACTATGGATATAAAACGTGACTGATAAATTAGATAAAAATATAAAAAATTTAGATAATGGCGATAGTAACTTTTTAAATAGAAGCATTCCTTTAGCAATCTCAGCTATTTTAGTGATTTTTGTTTATTTTACCCTAAATCAAGAGGTAAAAGACTATGAATCAATGTATGATGAAGCATTGACTTATATGGAAAATAAGGAATTTAGAGAATGCAATGTTTTATTAAATGATATAATAGATAGCACTGAATCATCTTTTGAGTTAAAGAATAAATCTATTTTTAAGCTAGGTGAGATTTATAATTTTTTAAAAAATTACTCCCAGTCAATATCCTATTTCAAACAATTACTTGTGTTAGAAACTGAAAACCCCTTAAGGAAAAATGCTCTTTTTATGGTTGCATACATTCAAAATAATAAAATGGACATGTACACAGAATCAATATTGACATATGAACAATTTAAAAGAGATTATCCAGATGATGAACTCATTCCAAGTGTAGATTACGAAATTCAACAAATTGAAAAGCTAATCTCAAATGCAAAAAATCAGGAAATAAATTAATGGCAAATACATCAAGTTTTAAAAATGGCTTAATTATAGAACATAAAAACGCTCTCTATAAAATTGTTGAATTCCTACATGTAAAACCTGGAAAGGGCGGTGCTTTTGTTAGAACCAAAATTAAAAATATTAAAACAGGGCAGGTTATTGATGAGACATTTAGAGCTGGTGCAAATATTACCATCGTACGTGTTGAAGCAAGGAATTATAATTATTTGTATAAATCAAATGATAACTATGTTTTTATGGATAATGAAACATATGAGCAGATAGAGCTATCAAATGAAATTATCAAAGATGTTATACCTTACCTTATAGAAAATACTCCCACAACGATAGCTTTTAATGATATTGAACCTATTGAAGTCAGGATTCCACCTCATATGAATCTTAAAGTCGTTGAAACTGATCCTGGTGAAAAGGGCAATACGGCTCAAGGAGGTACAAAGCCAGCGACTTTGGAAACTGGTTTAACTGTACAGGTTCCATTATTTGTTCAAATTGACGATACCATTAGAATTGATACCCGTGAAAATAAATATATTGAAAGAGTCAAGTAATTGAAAGAATCATATATAAGAAAGCTGATTTCAATTCTTGAAAATAGTAAACTTCAGACACTGGAGCTCTCCTCCTTTTGGGGCATGAATAAAATTCTTTTGTCAAAAAATATCCATTCAAATAATAAAATCAATGAAGATAATAGCAGGCAATATAACACTAAACCTACTCCTATAGAGAATTCTAAGGATGGTACATTGACTTTGGACATTACCCCTATCCAAACAGAAGATTCCGATGACCCTGTAGATATTAAAGATACTAAAAAAACACATTCTATAACAGCTCCTTTGGTGGGGACCTTTTATCAATCTTCAAAACCTGGAGATTCTCCATTTATTAAAGTTGGCGATACTATAAAAGTTGGCCAGACAATATGTATTATTGAAGCAATGAAAATATTTAATGAAATTGAATCAGATATAGATGGTATTGTAATGAATGTTTGCGTTGAAGATTCATCCCCTGTTGAATATGGCCAAGTATTGTTTGATATTCAAATAAATGATTAAAAAAATATTAATCGCCAATAGAGGAGAAATTGCACTTAGAATTATTAGGGCATGTAGAGAACTGGGCATTAAAACAGTAGGTGTTTTTTCAGAAGCTGATGAGCTATCTCTGCATTGTAAGTTCTCAGATGAGGCTGTTTGTATTGGCCCTGCTGTATCTTCGAAAAGCTATCTTAATATTCCTTCAATAATATCAGCTGCAGAATTGACAAATTGTGATGCAATACATCCTGGATATGGCTTCCTATCTGAAAATTCTGAATTTTCTAAAATATGCTTTGACAATAATATTACTTTTATTGGGCCTCAATATCATGTAATTGATTTAATGGGGAATAAGGCTGAGGCAAGAAAAACAGTGAATTCACTTGGAATACCCATTATTCCTGGAAGTCCAGATATAATTCAAAACATTGATCATCTACATGAAATTGCAAATTTAGTTGGATACCCAGTTATGCTTAAAGCGTCATCAGGTGGCGGTGGAAAAGGAATGAGAGTTGTTGAAGATAGTTCCTCCATTGAGAGCTTATTCCTTAGTGCGCAGTCAGAATCACTTGCGGCATTTAATGATGACAGCATCTATATTGAAAAATTTATTGATTCTCCTAGACATATAGAAATACAGATTTTATCTGACTCTGAAGGCAATACTATCTCTCTTGGTGAAAGAGAATGCTCAATTCAAAGAAAAAATCAAAAAATAATTGAAGAATCCCCATCTATAGCCGTTGATGATATATTAAGAAAAAATATGTCTCAAATGGCAATTAAAATTGCAGAATCTGTTGATTATGTTGGAGTTGGGACTATTGAATTCCTGCTAGATAATAATAAAAACTTTTACTTCATGGAAATGAATACAAGGGTTCAAGTTGAACATCCAGTTACCGAGATGGTGACGGGTATTGATATAATTAAATCTCAAATAATGTCTCATGATAAATATATTATTCCTGAATGGATGTATAATATAAAACCTCGCGGACATTCAATAGAATGTAGAATTAACGCCGAAGACCCATATAATAACTTTATGCCTTCACCTGGAAAAATAACAGCGCTTCATCTTCCAAGCGGAATGGGAATCAGATTTGACACTCATATTTTTGCTGGGTACGAAATTCCTCCATATTATGATTCGATGATATGTAAATTAATAGTTCACGATAAGGATAGAAATAGTGCCATTAAAAAAATGAAGGGCGCACTTAAAGAGACTGTTATTGAAGGTATAAAAACAATAATTCCCTATCAATTATACATTTTAGAAAATGAAGATTTTAGAAGTGGCAATATATCAACAAAATTTTTAGAAAATATTATTATTAATAAAGGAACTGAATAATGAATAAAGAGGACCTTAAATACACAGAAGAACATGAGTGGCTTTATATAGAAGATGAAGTATGTACTATAGGTATAACAGATTTTGCCCAAGGAGAATTAGGTGATATAGTTTTTATAGAGCTCCCTGATGATGGAACAAAAGTCAAGCTTGGTCAATCAGCAGCAACGATTGAAGCTGTAAAAACTGTTGCAGATGTATATGCACCAATTAGCGGAGAAATTATTGATTCTAATCAATCTCTTATAGATACACCTGAGTTAATTAATTCAAATCCCTTTGACAAGGGATGGATCATTAAAATAAAATTAGATAATAGCGAAACATTTCCTGAGTTTATGACATGCAAAGAGTATGAGGATTTCATAAATAAATAATGAAGTATATTCCTTGTACACTAGAGCAAGAAAAAGAAATATTAAAATCTTTAGGCGTTAAGTCTTTTAGTGATCTCATTAGTATAATTCCAGAAAACCTTAGATTTAAAGGAAGCTATAATCTTTCTGATCCATATTCAGAGCTTGAGTTAATATCACATATTGAAAATTTGTCTGATAATAATATTATTGGGACGTCTTTTCTTGGTACCGGGGCATATGATAGATATGTTCCATCGATAGTTGATTTTCTTGCTTCTAGATCAGAATTTTATACGGCATATACACCCTATCAACCTGAAGTTAGTCAGGGTACACTACAATATATATATGAGTATCAAAGTATGATATGTGAATTAAGTGGTATGGACTATTCAAACGCTTCATTGTATGATGGAGCAAGTGCTTTGGCAGAAGCATGTATTCTATCTTCAGGCTATAATGGGAAAAATCAAATTTTAATTTCTCCATATCTTTATCCATCTTACAAAGAAGTATTAAAAACGTATCTATCAGGCTTAGATATAAAAATGGTTCAAATGGAGTTTAATGAATCAGGAAAAATTGATATTAATAATACGTTAGATTTAATTAATGATAATGTATCCTGTATTGTTGTTCAATCCCCAAACTATTTAGGGCAACTTGAAGACTTGAGCCTGATTAAGTCTAAAATACATAAAGATATGTTATTAATTTCTGTGGGCGATCCTGTTTCTTTGGGCGCTTTAAAGTCGCCAGGGGATTGTGGGGCAGATATATATGTAGGAGAAGGCCAGGCACTGGGTAATTATCTTTCTTATGGAGGTCCATATTTGGGGATATTAGCTCTCAAGGAAAAATATCTAAGAAGAATGCCTGGTAGAATAGTAGGAAAGACTATTGATATCGATGGTAGAGATGGTTATGTACTAACTCTGCAGACTCGAGAACAGCACATAAGAAGGGAAAGAGCAACTTCTAATATTTGCACTAATCAAGGACTAATAGCTCTTAGATCAACTATATATATGAGTATTATGGGTAAGATTGGCATAAAAGAGGTAAATCAATTATCTCTAAATAAGGCTTATTATTTAGCATCTGAAATAGATAAAATAAGTGGATTTAACGTAGTGCATAAAAACAATTTTATTAATGAGTTTATAGTTGATAGCAAATACAATATTCAAGATATATTAAAAGAATGTAGTTCAGCTGGTTTTTATCTAAATTCTATTGATAATAAATATTTACTTATTGCTGTAACAGAAAAAAGAACTAAATCAGATTTAGATGGTTTATTGGATACACTGAAGGATTTCGGTTGATATTTAGTAATTTAGAAAGAACAAGAAAACAGAAAAAGACTTTATCTTTAGGATTGATCGATCCTGATTCAAAAAACGATGCTAATTTAGATAACATTTTAAATATAGTAAACAAATCTGGATTTGATGCTGTTTTGGTTGGCGGCTCATCAATTTCAGATAATAAGTTTCAAGAGAGAGTAAAAAGAATTAAACATAATACTAGTATCCCTGTAATATTATTCCCTGGAGATTCTAAACAAATTTCTCCTCATGCAGACGCAATTTTATTTACAACCTTGCTAAATAGTCGTTCAACAAAATATCTAATAGAAGAACAATTAAAATCTGTGGAGCTAATAGATGAATATAAAATAGAAGCTATTCCAACCTCATATCTTTTATTCAAGACAGACAAAAGATCAGCTGTTGAGTGTATAAGTAAATCAAAGCCCATTAATATGAATGATGAAAAGGAGGTGAGAAATTATATTTTAGTATCAGCTTACCTTGGCAAAAAAATTATTTTTCTCGAAGCTGGAAGTAATTCTAATATGACAATTGACTGTGAACTAATAAAATCAATTTCATTGATATCAGATATACCTATAATTGTAGGGGGTGGTATTAAGTCAATTTTATCGGCAAAGAATATAGCGGATGCTGGAGCCTCCTATATAGTAATTGGGAGCATGCTTGAGACTGCTAAAGATCATTACAAAATATTAGATATAAATCAGGCTGTGCATTGTGGGTAATACAACCAATATAATTGAGCTCTGCAAAAGGTATCTGCTATTTATTCAACATGAAAAAAGATTAGAAATTAATACTATAAATTCATATTGGTATGATTTGGAAAAATATATCAAATATATGAAAAACAACTTTAATATTAATTTAGTTGATGATATAAAAAAATATCATGTTAATGATTTTATAAGTAGTCTTCTTTATTATCAACGCCATTCTTCAACAAATAAATATTCCCCTTCAACGATAAATAGATATATTTCCAGCATTAAAGGCTTTCACCAGTATCTTGTTGATTTTGACATTTCTACAGTTAATCCATCAGAAAATATTCAGCGACCTAAGATGGCGAAACAACTTCCAGATATCTTGTCAGTAGAAGAAATTGATTCTATTATTGATTCAATTGAGCTACAAAACTCTGTTGATTATCGAGATAAAGGAATAATTTCCACAATGTATTCTACAGGTATGAGAATTACTGAAATCAAAAATATTAATTTAACAGATATAAATTTTATTGAATCATACGTTAAAGTGATGGGAAAAGGAAACAAAGAGCGAGTAGTGCCATTTGGAAAAAGCCTAAGTAAATTTCTTCAATTTTATATAAATGAACACAGGATTAAATTTCTTAGGAAGAATGATTCAAAGGGTTATATTTTTTTAAATAACAGGGGAACACAGCTTTCTAGGATGGGTATATGGAATATTTTCAGAAAACACACATATTTTCTTCAAAAAAAGAAAAAAGTAACCCCACATATACTTAGACACAGCTTTGCAACGCATCTCCTAGAGGGAGGCGCAGACCTTAAAGCTGTCCAGATGATGCTTGGTCATAGTGACATAACAACTACGCAAATTTATACTCACCTTGATTACACATATTTAAGTGAAGTCTATCAATCTCATCATCCAAGGGCATAATGGGACTTATTTCGCTATTATATTCAGATCCGAGTTCATTTATAATCCTATGTGTTTGCCTAGTCTTTTCTTTATGTTTTCATGAATTTGCTCATGCGATATGTGCTTTTAAGCTTGGTGATGATACTGCATATAGACAAAATAGAGTAAATATAAATCCATTAAACCATCTCGATCCTCTTGGTACAGTTATGATATTATTTGTAGGGTTTGGATGGGCTAAGCCTGTACCTGTGAATCCTCTCAATCTAAGAAACAAAGAATCAGATATGATGAAAATTGCTTTTGCTGGTCCAGCTGCAAATTTATTTATTGCCTTCTTTACTCTTTTCATGATTAGTATTTTTCCAAGTCTGATGTTATACGAAAAGATTGTGACTCCACTTTACTTTATTAATATTTTTTTGGCAATATTCAATTTACTTCCAATTAGCCCATTAGATGGATCACAAATTTTCAATCCAATTATAATGAAGTACAATAGAAACTTGGCTCATCAGCTTATCATGAATGGTCCAATGGTTTTATTTGGAATTATTATTTTTGGACATTTGACAGGTTTTTCTCTATTAAGCTACATCCTTTATCCAGCTGCATCATTTATTGATTCAATTTTTAGCTCAATAATTTCCTTTTTTGTATAAAAAATGTCTAATTTCAGAGAGTACTCTACAATTTATAAAATTTTAAAAAATATTTTTATATTGATAGTTATTATTACATTAATCATATACATGAATAACTACAATTAACATAAGGGAAATATGAAAATTATTGAATGTGTTCCAAATTTTAGTGAAGGTAGGAACAAAGATATTATCGATAAGATAAGCAAGGAAATAGAATCAGTCTCAGATGTATTATTACTTGATATTGATATGGGATATGATACAAATAGGACAGTTGTTACATTTGCTGGAGCTCCTGACAATGTCATTGAAGCTGCGTTTCTTGCAATTAAAAAGTCAGCTGAGCTAATTGATATGAGAAAACATAAAGGCGAACATTCGCGAATGGGTGCTACAGATGTTTGTCCATTAATACCTATCTCTGATGTATCTATGAATGATTGTATAAAATATTCACATATGCTGGCTGAAAGAGTAGCTAATGAACTTTCAATTCAGGTTTATATGTATGAGAAATCTGCTAAATCTAATGAAAGAATTAACTTAGCGAATATTAGAAAAGGGGAGTACGAAGGAATGAAGAAAAAGACCCTTGAAGAAATATGGACTCCTGATTATGGGCCTGCAGAATTTAACAATAGAGCCGGTGTTACGGCAATTGGAGCAAGGAATTATCTTATTGCTTATAATGTAAATCTAAATACAAAAGAAAAAAAAATTGCTACGGACATTGCACTTGATATAAGAGAAGCAGGTAGGGCAAAAAGAGATAAAAATGGTAAAATACTTAGAGATAAAAATGGATTAATTATAAAAAAACCTGGTACTCTAAAAAATATCAAAGCTGTGGGATGGTATATAGATGAATATGATAAAGCTCAGGTTTCAATAAATATTATTAATTATCTAAAGACTCCAATACATAAAGTCTTCGAAGAAGTCAGAAATCAAGCACGTAAAAGAGGCTTAAGAGTAACTGGAAGTGAGATAGTTGGTCTTATACCTAAAGATGCTTTAATCACTACAGGTAGATATTATTTAAAATCACAAAACCTACCATCTTCAATACCTGAAAAGGAAATTATAAATATAGGTATTGACTCCTTAGGATTAAATGAAATCTCACCTTTTGATCCTAATAATAATATAGTTGAAAATAGATTGAGCTGTAATGAGGAAAAAATCTTAAATATGACACTTGAGGAATTTGCTGATGAAATTTCAATTAATTCTCCTGCCCCTGGAGGTGGAAGTGTAAGCGCATTCACTGGATGCATGGCGTCTTCGCTTGTATCGATGGTTTCAAATTTATCCTATGGCCATAAAAAATATCTTAAAAATAATAAGATATATGAAGAAATTGGATCGAAAGCTCAAATAATAAAATCTGAGTTATTAAAACTCGTCGACGAGGATACGGAGGCTTTCAATGGAATTATGCAGGCATTTCGATTACCAAAGCGAACAAGTGGAGATATTAAAATCAGAAATAACGCAATAGATGAAGCTTCGAAGCATGCTATTGAGATTCCTTTGCAAGTAATGAGAGCATCATTTGAGTGTCTTTTATTATCCAAGAAAATTGCTAAAGTCGGCAATGTGAATTCACTTTCAGATGCAGGGGTTGCCTCTGAGATATCCTACTCAGCTGTTAGGGGAGCGTACTTATATTTACTAATCAATCTAGCTGATTTAAATGATAAAACCTATCATGTCAAAATATCAAGAAAAACTAAATCTATTGTAAAAAAAGCTGATATTGAAATTCAAGTTATAAGAAAATATTTATCAAGCAAATTGAATAAATGATAAAAAAAATAAAAAGATCGATTATAGAAAAGATTGCTGCCGGCGAGGTTATAGAAAGACCATCATCTATTATAAAGGAATTAGTTGAAAATTCAATTGATGCAAACTCTAAGTCTATTGAAATAGTAATTGAGCAAGGTGGTATAAATAAAATTACAGTTAAAGATGATGGAAATGGAATAGATTCAAAAGAATTGGAGCTTGCTGTTACAAGCCACGCGACAAGCAAGCTATCTACACTAGATGATCTTAACAGTATAACTACTCTTGGTTTCCGTGGCGAGGCCTTAGCGAGCATAGGAGCTGTTTCACATCTTAATATAAAATCGAAAAAAAAATCCTGCGATGCATCTGAGTTATCAGTCACAGGTGGTAAAATTGCAAATATTAAACCATCTTCTAGAAACATAGGAACAACGGTAACAGTAAGGAAATTATTTTTAAATATTCCTGCACGAAGAAAGTTTTTAAAATCGGCAAAATCTGAACAAATAGCAATTACGAAATGCCTAAAAAGATTTTTTCTATCTCATCCACAAATTACTTTTTCATATAAAAATGAACATGGACTCATATTCAAATTAATGCCATCTAAATTAAAGAAAAGAATATGTGATGTTTTTGGAGGTGAACATCATAAGTCCTTGATTGAAATTAATAGCACTAAATCTATTTACAATATTTCTGGTTTTATTGGAAACATTGATTTATGCAGGAAACGAACATCTGACCAGTATCTTTATATTAATAATAGATTTGTTTCTAATAGAATGATTAATAATACCATATACAGATCATATTCTTCGTTGATTGATAGAGGAGAATATCCTTTTTTCGTATTAAATATAGAATTGCCTACTCATAAATATGATATTAATGTTCATCCCTCAAAAAAAGATGTCAAATTTGATGATGAATGGAAAATAAATCAATTCATGAAAGAAACAATTCGAGAAACCCTTCGCAATATAATTGATGTTGCGCCTGTCTACAATTTCAATATAAAAACAAGTAATTCAGAGTTAAGTCAGAAGATTGAATATCAATCAGATAAACTCCGAGATAACAACGTAAATGATATAATTAAATCAAAAATCAATACTCACGTTGATAAAATTCTAAACAATGACGCAGATAATAAAAAAATAGATATCGATTATGTCTGGCAAATTGAAAACAAATATCTTTTTACACCTCTAAACGATGGAATCATTATAATTGATCAGCATGTAGCTCATGAGAGGATTTTATATGAATCTGCGATTAGTGGTCTTAATAATTATACAGTAGAGTCTCAATCTCTTCTTTTTCCCAAAACAATTGACTTAAAAGGAGATGATTTAGATTTATTGACACACCTACAACCTTATTTAAAGCAAATAGGCTTTAAAATTAGAGAATTTGGAGAAAATAAATTAATAATAGAGTCAGTCCCTGTTTATATAAAAAATAACGATGAAGCATCAATTATAAGGCATATAATTGAAAATTATGATGAAACAGGGGAGAAAGATCTTGAATTACATGATAAAATTGCAGCTAACTATTCATGTAAGGCTGCTATAAAAGCTGGCGACTCACTTAGTAATCAAGAAATGAAGTATCTAATCAACAAATTATTTCAAACTGAAAATCCATTTTTTTGCCCTCATGGGCGACCTATAATTTTTAATTTAACTTCCGATGAGTTGGATAAAAAATTTGAACGAATATAAAAGGAATATTACTTATGTCTAAAAAAAATTATTTAATTACAGGTATAATATCCCTTATACCACTTGCAATTACATATAAAATAATCGAAACGTTATTTAACTGGATATCAGGGCCTGGAAAAAAGATAATCAATTATATATTTCCCGAACAAAATATGCCAATTATTGTTCATATAACAGGCTTCATTCTAACTTTTTTGTTTATATTTCTTATAGGTTTCATTGTATCAAACGTATTAGGAAAAAAAGTTTATGCTTTTTTCGAAAAAGTACTTGGGAAAATACCACTAGTAAGCTACATATACTCAACTATAAAGCAAATAACAGATACACTGACGCTATCTCAGAAACAAACATTTAAAAAAGTAGTTTATATTGAGTATCCTAAAAAAGATATTTGGACAATTGCGCTAGTTACAGGAAAATCAAAGGATAAATCAGGTGTAAAATACTATCACTTGTTTGTTCCAACTACACCTAATCCAACCTCTGGCTTTATGCTTTATATAAAACAAGAAAATGCGATTGAAACAAAGCTGACTATAGATGAGGGTTTAAAGGTTGTTATTTCAGGTGGAATGCTTGGTCCAGATGATAATGAATTAGGCTAATAGAACCTAGATGATATATGCTGTCTTAATTTTATCTATTTGTTTAGTGTTCCCTTCTGTAGGTTACAAACTTATAGCTGATAATCTTAAAAAACCTATCTATGCAACATACGGAGATGATGAATCAATTGTTCTTTATGTCGCCGAGCAAAGTGGTAAAATTTGGGCTATTACGCAAAGTGGTAGAAAGGAACTATTTCTTGATATCTCAAAACAAACTCATCAGCCCATCTTTCCGGGTGATGAAAGGGGACTTCTAGGGTTTACCTTTCCTCATAATTTCAAAAAGACATTATATGTAAACTACATAGATCGAAATAATTATACCAAAATTTCACGGATACATCTTAATGAGAAAAAATACAAAGAAGAGGTTCTCATTTCATTTGAACAGCCGTACTCTAATCACAATGGTGGGGCTATGGTATTTGGTCCTGATGAACATCTATATATTGCTGTTGGTGATGGAGGAAGCTCTGGTGACCCTGGAAATAGAGCACAAGATCTAGGTAATTTCTTCGGTTCAATTCTTAGGATTAATGTTGACATGGATTCATCGTACACAATCCCCGCTGATAATCCA
>CAYNPP010000022.1:14411-14900 GCA_964399095.1 uncultured bacterium
ATTTTATAATAACAATGATGCCCTTGATGAAATTTGGATGTATGGGTTGAGAAACCCGTGGCGATTCACCTTTGATAAAAAAAATGGAGATATTTATATAGGTGACGTAGGCCAGAATACCTGGGAGGAAATCAATTATGCTCCTTCTGGGATAGGCGGTATTAACTTTGGATGGAGTAGATACGAAGCCGATGAAATATATAAGGAAAATATTGATGTAGAGTATCATACACATCCAATATATAAATACGCAAATAACGCTAGCATATATAAGGTTATATTTAAAATTAAAGAAAAAAATGTAAGTGGCTGTTCAGTGACTGGTGGATACGTTTATAGAGGGAAGCAAATTTCTAGCCTATTTGGAAAATATATTTTTGGTGACTACTGCACCGGAAAAATATTTTCTATTAAGTACTCCAATGGAGAAATAAGCGATTTTATTGATTTAACAGAGGATATAGGCCTAGGAAATATCTATCTTTCATC
>CAYNPP010000023.1:0-4711 GCA_964399095.1 uncultured bacterium
AATCATCTTTAGCTGGGGAAAGATCAAAGTATGAATTTGTATTAATTCTATCAATTGACCGAGCAATGAATCTAGGAATTTTATATTCATCAATTATCGCTTGTATTCTGTGGGGAGAGTAATCTATCCATGGATCTGTATTTTCCCCTTTATCAAGGGATGGATACCAGACCTGGACAACTAGCCTCCTCTTGTCACCCTCTAGCTCAGTAAACCACTCATCTCTATCTTCATCAACCCACTCAAATATCTGTGTTCCAACGTTATATATACCGGTTGGCTCTTTTATATCATTAAGAGGAATAACTCTTGATGCCATAAATGAGCACCCACTTAATAAAAACAAACTGCATACTAATATTAGGCTTATTTTTTTTATCATTATAATTTTATACCAATTTTATCATATATAAAGCTAAGTAGCCATGCTGGACCTATTAATAAAAATTGTATGTCCTCAAAAAATGATGGTTTTTTACCTTCAATTTTGTGACCAATAAATTGCCCTATCCATGCAACTATAAATATAAATACTGATAACTTCCAAACAGTTGGATCATACAATCTTATGATACCTATAGAAGTTATCATAAGTAATGCAATTATCAGCATTCCAATTGCCAGTGAAATAGACAATCTCAGATAGAATACAACAGTAACCAATAAAAATATCATAGTCCAATTTAGGTGGAAATCTTCTCCAGAAATTGAGAATAGATAGACTTCATTTATAGGGAAGGGTATTTTACTAATTAACGCAAGCAGGCTAAGCATGATAAGAGGTACGCACAACCAGTGGATAATTTTATTGGTTGGATTCTGATGGCTTTCACCATATTCTTCAATCCATGTTTCAATTGGCTTCATATCCTAACCTTTGATTAAAATTAATTCTTTATCGGATGCAAAATTTTCATCCCATTTTTTCAATTCTTTTTCCATAATTCTATTATATATAAATGGACATAGTAATGCAAGGTAAATCATTGTAAGGTATCCATACCGCATCTCAGGGGCATCAGGATAAGGCTTTAACCTATAAAACTCTAAATATGCTTTTTCATGGTGATCAGAATGACGCGTTAAGTTGTATAGAATTATACTGCTAATCATATGATTGCTGTTCCATGAATGACGAGGGAGAATTGGTCCCCCTTCAGCTCTAACAAGTCCATAGTGTTCAATGTAGTTTACTGTTTCAAGAAGTATCTTTGCCCATAGGACTGAAAATAGATATATAGCTATTGCCATAATTCCACCTAAATAGTATACCAGTCCCAGTACAAACCAATTTCTAAATAAACCATGATAAAATCTATTATTATACCAGGATAGATTTCTTTTTGCAATTCTATTTTTTTCAATGGATTTTGCATTTTTTATCTGCCCAAGCGTAGATGATAAAATAAATGAGTATATAAATTGCCCTCTTTTTGCTGTAGCAGGATCAGAATCAAGTCCAACTTTTTTATGGTGCCCATGTACATGCTCAATGGCAAATGCATTATCCCAAGAAATTGCAAGCAACCAGTTCCCTGCCCAAATAGAAAACTTATTTTTTGTTCGATGAACTAACTCATGCGCTACAACAGTTCCACCGGAAGCTATAAACAACCCAGATAAAAAAATCACACCTGCAGCTTCAGTGTAGCTAGAAATATTATTCACATTGGTGGCTAGCACAAAAAGAAAGGTCATAAGGAGAGGCAAATGAATGTGTAGTATTGCCTCAAGAAAAAATTCATATTTATAGGAATGTATTTTCTTATCTTTTGGAAGCAAGTAATCCCCTCCAATAATTAAAACATCAACAAAGATTAAATAGTAAAATAAATAATAATTATCGAAGTATAGTGTTAGTATAAACATAATAATTAATACTGGCATCAATGTATATTTAAAGTATTTCATGTGCTTAATTTCTTAATCTTTGACAATTAATGCAAATATGAGTTCCCCTAGAAGCTACTTTTATTTTTTTGATTGGTTGATTGCATCTTTGGCAAGGGAGACCTGTTTTATTAAATACCTTTAGCTCGCTAGAATAGTCTCCTATTCTGAATCCTTCAAAAACAAAATCTCTAATGGTGGTTCCATGGTGCTTGATTGATTTTTTAAGTATATATAAAATAGACTCATGCAGCTTGATGATTTTTTTCAAAGGTATTCTCGATGATATCTGCTGCGGGTGTATCTTAGAGGCCCAGAGCGCTTCATCTATATATATATTCCCAAGGCCAACAATAAAAGATTGATCAAGCAACAAAGGTTTTATCTGTCTATTTTTTCTAAAAAAATGTTTTTTGCACCAGTTAATACTGAATTGATTAGAGAGGGGTTCAATACCCAGAACCTGCTTTATTTCAGATATATTATTAAGGATTGATATCCTTCCGAACTTTCTGACATCCTCGTATACAAGGGATTTTTTTTTATCAAGAGTAATTACAGCGTGGATATGCTTTAGATTTGTTTCATCTGAGATATAAAGTTTCCCTGTCATTCTCAGATGCACAGCTATTATATTTTTTTCTAGGTTCAATATAATGTATTTAGCTCTCCTTGATACTGATGTTATCTCCTGATTAATTATATTAGTGATAGGGACATTTGTTTTTTCTACTATATTTGGATAAATGATATTAATGGAGGTTACTTTTTTACCAGAAATTTGGCTTTGCAGGCTTCTTGCTACGGTTTCTACTTCAGGGAGCTCAGGCAAGGGAAATTAGTTCAATTTATGAGGAAATTTTTCTTGATAAAGTTCAAGTATCTCTCTTGATAGGTACGGGGGGTACTGGCCTGATCTTTTCACTTTAATTTCATCGCATATTTTATACCACTGCTTCTCATCTTTTGCTTCTTTAAGAGTTTTGATTTCTTCTCTTGTTAATGCCATTGGACCCGTCATATTCTATCCTTGAATTGTTTTAATGAATATCTATTTATAAATTAATGTTATAATGTAATTAAAAATTTTTTGATTTCAATGTCAAAAGGAGATAAAATGAATCTTGAAGAGCAAATAAAACATGATATAGAGAATAATAATATAATTTTATACATGAAAGGCACCAAGTTAATGCCTATGTGTGGATTTTCTGCTACCGTTGTAAATTTACTAAATGCCTACCAAGTTGAGTATAAAGATGTAAATGTTCTTGAGGATCCAGAAATCAGGATAAAATTATCTGAATATTCTGATTGGCCAACTATTCCACAGATTTTTGTTAAAGGCGAGCTGATTGGTGGTTGCGATATAGCAATGGAACTTCATAATAGTGGTGAGCTTAAGTCTATACTAGAAAAGGTTTAATGAAAAAGCCTTTTTTTATATTTTTATCTTTTTTTTTATCATTTGCCTTCCCTATGGATACAGACTCAGATGGATACTCAGATGATTTAGAAAAAAAGCTAGGTACTGACCCGAATGACTACAATAATAGGTATTATTGGGGAGGCTGGCCAGTGAATTTAGATAAAAATAATATAAGGGGGATTGAGCTTCCTTATGATTGTCCTAATAATACAGGGTGTGAATGTCAAATTGATAGTGATTGCGCTAATTCAAATTGTAAAAGAATGCCTAGGGGAAAATACTGTATTCCAAAACTAGGGGAGACATTCCCACATTTTCATGGTGTTGATCAATACGCAGAAGAGGTAGATATATATGATTTTGCAAATCAAGGGAAAATCATAGTAATAGAATTTGCCACAGCTTGGTGCAGTCCATGCAATCAGCTCGCTTCTTTTTTATCAAGTGGCGATATGCTTATATCCCAAAATAAGTGGTGGAAAGAGGAGTATGCAATTATAAAGGATAAGGTTGATAGTGGAGAAATCCTTTTTATTACAGTTTTGCTAACTGATGAATCTAAAGAAGCTGCAGGATATGATGCTGTATCTAGTTGGCATGATAAGTATCCCACAAGTAATATCCCTGTACTTGCAGATCAATATAGAGACCTTCACCAATGGATGAAACCCACTGGCTATCCATGTGTGAATGTACTTGATGAAAATATGAGATTGCTAACATCTACTGGACGCGGTTTACATGAAGCTTTTGATATGCTATCAAAGATAAGTAGCACTAAAGATATAACAAAATAGCATTTACCTTAGATGTTGATTTAGGAATTCTTCCATCTTTTCATAAAATTCAAATTTATTATTTTCATTATAAAAGCCATGGCCTTCATTCTCCTTTACCATGTAAGTAACATCAATTCCTTTTGCTTCAAGGGCTTCAACTATTTGATCAGATTCAGCCTTCTTGACTCTGGGATCATTTGCTCCTTGAGCCACAAAAAGAGGAACTTTTATATTATCTGCGTGGAAGAGTGGAGATGCCGCTTCAAGTAGCTCCTTTTCTGTTTCTGGATTTCCTATCATTTCATACATCATCTGCCTTCCCAGTTCCCAATACGGTGGGAGAGTCTCTAGTAATGTAAAAATATTTGATACACCCACATAATCTATGCCACATGCATAGATATCTGGAGTAAAGGTTAATCCTGCTAAAGTTGCATAGCCTCCGTAGGATGCGCCATATATCGCAACTCGATTCTTATCTGCTATACCTTCTTCAATGAGCCAGTTAACGCCATCTGTTATATCATCCTGCATGGTTTTTCCCCATTGCTTGAAACTAATTTCCCAGAACTCTCTTCCAAACCCAACGCTTCCTCTGAAATTCATCTGGAAC
>CAYNPP010000023.1:4721-14702 GCA_964399095.1 uncultured bacterium
ATTGGCAAGGAATTGAACCTGCGGATCAAAGCCCCAGGTATCTCTGGCCCATGGTCCACCATGAGGATTTACTACTATAGGCAAATTTTTTCCATTGCTGCCCTTTGGAATAGTAAGATATCCATTGATTTTTAATCCATCTCTTGATTTATATGAAATTGGGACCATTTCTGACATGTAATTTTCATCAAGCCATGGACTTAGTTCTGCCAGCTTTTGCATCTTGTCATTAATGATATCATAGTAGTAGTATGTTCCCCTTGATCTATCGCTGTAGGATACTACTATCGCCCTTGTTTCATCATCACTAAGATCTGAATTCCCGACTTCTTTTCCCTTTATTTTTATCTCTATCTTATTTTGAAGATTCTCTCTCCACTCATCAAAGAAATGATATTCCCTTTTATCTGTTGTGTATCTTACCCCTGTTATTATTTTTCTTTTTTTAGATTTCATCAATCCATATACATCAACTTCATCATGTTCAAAAATAAGATCTGTTTCTTTTGCAGCTTCTAAGTCAAATTTATATATAGCGCTTTTATCACGATTTCTATTTGAGGATACATATAATTCATCATTATCAAATGTGAAAAATAGTGGGGCCACTGTTTCTTTAAAATTTGTTGTTAAAATAGTTTGAAACTCATCGGCTTCATCTATTCTATATAGGAGACTAGTATTTACTCCATCGCTAGATGTAGCAATTCTAAGCTTGCCATCGTTATCTGTCATCCACCCTGAAATGTTACCAGGGTTCTCAGCAATCAATTCAAGCTGCCCATCATTGACATTTAATCTGTAAACATCATGAACTCGCACATTTCTTTTATTTAGCTCAACAAGCATATAATCTGGATCATCTTCCAGGTCATCTGTTATTCTTGCCTGGATACTTTCAAATGGAGTCAGGTCAAGATCATTTGTCCCATCTATGTTAACAGCGTATATATGAATATTTTCATCACCACCCTTATCCTGGATATATGCTATTCTATTATTATTAAGCCAGAAGTATCCATATAGACTTCTTTCAGATGCGCTGGTCACTCTGATTTCATTATCTTCATCCATTGATTTGATGTAGACATTCATCATTCTGCTTCCTTCTTCCCACGGCTTCATGTAAGCAATGTGCTTTCCATCTGGAGACATCTGAAATGATGATTTTTCTGGATTTTTGAAAAAATCTTTGAGCGGTATTTGAGGAATAGTGTTATTAGTATTATTTACAACCATAAAAATAAATCCTCCTATTACAATAACTAATAAAAATTCATAAAATCTTGTCATCTGCAAACCCTTTTATATAACAAATAAAATTTAATTTGAGATAGAGCGAACAATACAATCATGTTCTATTATTCTCATATATTTATTAACTTTAGTCACCCGTTGAAAGGAATATTATGAAAAATAGAAGTTCAAAGCTAGCTAAAATTATATTTATTTATTTATCTCTAGGGCTGTTACTTGCTGATGTTAATTTCAGTGAACATATTTCTCCAATTATTTACAATAACTGTACAGAGTGTCACAGGACCGGTGAAATTGGATCCTTTCTTCCCCTCACCAATTTTGAGGAGGTCTTTAGCAACAAAGAAATAATAGCCTATACCATTGCACCAGATAGCGCGCTTAGACATGGTGAGCCAATAATGCCTCCATGGCCTCCTGATAGAGATTATAGCTCTCTTGTTGGAGAAAGAGCGTTAACAGAAAATGAAATTCATATGTTTCTAGAGTGGATGGAAACTGGCGCTGAGCAGGGAGACCAGTCACTGGAGTCCTCGCCCCCAGATTTTCCTGAAGGGTCAGCCATAGGAGAGCCTGATATTGTTTTAACTATGGAAGAGAGCGTTCAGATTGAGGGTAACTACGAGGACTACTACAGATGTTTTATCTTTGATTTAGAAAGTGAAAATGAAATTTTTTACACAGCGATGGAGGTTAGGCCCGGGAACAATGAGGCTCTGCATCACACGGTGATTGTGGCGGTTCCCCATGGAGCAGCGGATTTCCTTGATGAAGAGGATGAAGGATATGGATACGAGTGTTTCGGTGGATTTGGTGTAAATGAAATAACTGATTTACTTGGGGGATACGCCCCAGGGACAAAGCCAAATGAATGGAATAATGGTCTAGCGCAATCAATCCCAGCAGGATGGGATTTAATTGTTCAGATGCATTACGCTCCAGTAACTGAAGACATGGAAGATCTGTCTGAAATCAATATCTTCCTTGCTGATGAGAATGAAGTAGATAGGGTTATTGAGTCATTTACTATGATAGACCCATTTATTATAATTCCGCCACATGAGATAGTTGAAGTTGAGCGCTCCCAGTATGTTTCTTCTGATATCAGTGTGGTCAGTTTCTTTCCCCACTCGCATTTAATTGGTCAGTCTTGGGAAGTATATGCCATTGCTCCAGATGGTGAGGTCATTCCATTTATTCAAATCAATAACTGGGACTTTGACTGGCAAAATTATTATTATCCAGAGTATATGCTTCATATCCCTGCGGGATCCACCATATACGCAACAGCAACATACGATAACACAGCCAATAATCCTGATAATCCAAATAACCCACCTGAGTGGATTTTCTGGGGAGATGGCACAACCGATGAGATGTTCTTTCTTCCTATTCTCTATGTACCATATCAAGATGGAGATGAAAATATATCTCTAGGCTCTAACGTTGCAGGGGATGTTAATTTTGATAATCAGCTGGATGTGCTTGACGTTGTTATGATTGTAAACTTTGTGCTAGGTACCGAGAATTTCTCTTATAATCAGACTCAAAGCTCTGATATGAATGAAGACGGTGTTGTTGATATACTTGATATTGTGCAGGTTATCCAGCAAATACTATACCTCAATTGATGACATACATTCGACTATTGGTTATATCTATTGCCCTTGGGGTATTATTCTCTGAACCTGTTTCTGTTGTGGAGCGATCAGGTGATATCATTCAGGCTGCGCTTCCTATTGCAGGGCTTGCCACATCCTACTACCTTGATGATAAAATAGGCAAAAAACAATTTTGGAAATCTTATTTTTCAACAGTTGCTCTCACCTATTTACTAAAAATAACGATTGACAGAGAAAGGCCCAGTGGTGGGGGGTGGTCCTTCCCATCTGGACACACATCCTCAGCTTTTTCAGGAGCTATGTTTATCAATAACAGATACGGGGTAAAGTATGGTATCCCAAGTTTACTTCTCGCGTCTTTTGTTGGGTACAGCAGAGTATATGCAGAGAAGCACTATTGGGGAGACGTGCTGGCTGGTGCATCTATCGGCATTGCATCTAACATGATTTTCACAAAAAAAGGAGGACTAAACAGCAATAGATTAGTATCGATTGGCTATCTACCAGAATCTAATCGGGTTGCCTTTAGTGTATACTGCAGATGAAGAAAAACTATATAGGAATTTCAATATTAATTAATTTTTTATTTTCTCAGATAGTTCCATTTGAGAGCACCTCGATTCAAACAGATATACTGATAGATAAATCAAATCAGGCAGTTAGAATTACGGAAGGCAACAGTAACATCAAGCTAGATGCCGATAATTTTAGAAACAATTTTTCCAGCGACAGAAAGTACATGGAGATATTGCTGGAGCTCAGTGAGTCAAAAACAATAAAGCTAGAGATGCTTGTGGATGGTATAGACAAAAGCACCAGTTTTTTTCTAATTGATGCAGATGATTCTGATGTAGTGGGCCCATTCTATAAAAACTCAGAGAATGCATCTATTGTGCTGGGGCCAATCCAGGCTACAAGATTTGTGCTTCAGTGCATTCTACCTCAAGAAATTGATTTAACAGAAATTGAGTTTACAATTCAGGAGATTCATAATTTAAATAGTACCAAAAGGGTTCATAAAAACAACTACTTCAGAAAAAAAGAAACCAGGGAGAATCCAATTATTGTTGTAACTGGTTTCTGGCCACCCACCAACGAAATGATAAGACACTTCAGTCAGGACCCTAATTTAAATTCTGATGGGTGGCAGGGAGAGGATTGGAACGGACTTGGATATGATATCATTTCATTTTTTCCAGAATTTGAGGTTCCCGATTGCAGTAGCTGCGGCCAGGGCTATGGCGATTTTGAGGTTGACTACCAGGATACCTCTTCAGACTTTTGGCTTTTAGTAGATGTCCTTGACCCGATTGCGGTTATAACCTTCTCAAGGGGCTACATGGATAACAGCTGGGAGCTTGAGTACAACTTCTACAACCGAACAAACTGGGTCAATGACTACACTGCGCCCTTTTCTCCGACTCCCAACCCCCCAGACTCTGATGAGCCGTCGTTCTTTCTAAGAAACTCAACCCTTCCAATGGAATCAATCATGGAAACGGTCAACTCCGCTCATCTGGGATTAAATTCATACATAGACTGGAACGGGGATCCTGGGCACTTTGTATCTGAGTTTATGGGCTACCACGGTGTTTGGTACCACGGCCTTAATCAATTTGAGGATGCTCCCTGCTATCTTGCTGGACATGTACATGTTGGGGGACTGATTGAGTGGGATATCGCGACGCAGGCAGCCGAGATAACAATAGCCGAGGTAATAGATGATTTAGAGTCATTTATATATACTCCTGGTGATGTAAATGCCGATGAGAACATCGATGTTCTTGATTTGGTTACAGTTGTTTCGTATATACTGGGCGTTGAGGAGCTCCCTGGAAGTTCCTATTACGCAGCTGATATGAATTCAGATGGAATCATTAACATCCAGGATGTGATTCTAATACTGAATCTAATTCTTTAATAATTTTCTAATGAAAAGTGTAGCGATACTAGGTGGCTCAGGTTTTGTGGGTGGATACATTGTTGAACAGCTGATTGAATCCGGATACTCAGTAAAAATGATTAACAGAAAATCAAGTCCAAAGAACAGCAGCGATAGGTGCTCCAAGATAACAGTTGATCTCCACTCAGAGAATCTATATAAAGAGCTAGATGGCTGTGACTGCGTCATATACAACATCGGGATCATAAGAGAGTTCCCAAATCAGGGAATAACATTTCAGGATGCGCATTACAATCTTGCTGTGCATGCGATTGACATGGCAAAGAAAGCAAATGTTAGAAAATTTATTCTAATGACAGCCAACGGAGTGGAGCGCTGCCTGACAGGCTATGAGAAAACAAAATTCAACTCTGAGCAGTATCTTAAAGAATCAGGATTGGAGTGGACAATATTCAGGCCCTCGGTGATTTTTGGAGATCCAGATGGAAAGATGGAGTTCTGTACACAGGTGAAAAATGATATGGTGAGACTTCCCCTTCCCCTTCCAAATTTTTTTAGCGGACTGGATATATTTGCTGCGGGTTCCTTTCAAATGAGCCCAATTCATGTGACAAATGTTGCGCAGTTTTTTGTTAAGGCAGTTGAAAAGGAAAACTCAGATAACAGAATCTATGAACTTGGAGGGACGTCAAGCTATACCTGGAGAGAAATGACAAGAATAATATCAGAGGCCTGCGATAAAAGAAAATGGAGCATGCCGGTCCCATTTTTAGCAGTTAAATTTTTTGCCTTGCTGTTTGATAGATTCAGCTGGTTCCCTGTAACCAGAGATCAGCTAACTATGCTCAGCCATGGGAATACCTGTGACAGCGGAGAATACTTTTCTGATTTCGATATAAATGAAACAACTTTTGATATTAAAAATCTGGAATACCTGTCATGAATGAAAAAAAGATAAAAATACTAAACGCTGTGCTCTTCTATGTTATATGGTGGGGCTGCATCCTTGGAATCAAGTTCTCCTATACTCTTTTGGGACCGATGCTTACGGCTGCGGCGGGCGCTGTTCACCTTAGAATAATCCCAGATGCAAGAAAGGAAATTAAATTGATTTTGTACTGCGGTGCGCTGGCTGTGTTTATAGAGGGTCTGTACCTGCACTCTGGATTATTAAGCTACGAAGGATATATTCTTCCTTCAGAGATACTCCCCCCAATTTGGATTATATGTATATGGATGACACTTGGAGCAACTCTTAACTACTCTATGTTTTTCTTAAGGGATAGGTGGCTATTGATGGTGATTTGTGGAGGGATTTTTGTGCCTGCATGCTATTTTTTTGCGATGAAGGGCGGCATCCTTTATTTTAATTTTTCAATCCTGAAATCTATTTTGATTTTATCAGCTGTTTGGGCTTGTATTTTCCCTTTGTTGTACTATATAAATAAACGGATATACAATTCTTAAATTGATTGGCATCACAATACCAGTCTTCCCTCAAGAGAATGATACCCTTTTACATTTTTTTTTTGTATATTAATTCAGTAAGCTGGTATGAACTATTATTTACTAGCTAAAAAAATATTTTGTTATTGATTGGAGGAGGACCAATGAATACTTCTACCTGTTTTTTTTTGGGAAACGATTTCGAAAATTTTTCCAATGAAAAATAATAATAAAAACATTCCTCTAATAGTCATATATCTTGAAACAAAGAAAAGGGTATAAGCGTGATAAATAGAGCAATAAATTTAAAAAATTTAGTATTAATAATTAGCTGTGTTATTTATTCTGGGCTCCTATTTGGTGATGTAATTTTATCAATAGATGGCAGCAATCTGAACTATGAAACCAGTGAAGATATATATGGATTTCAGTTTAATCACGATGGTTGCGCAGATGGGGCGTCAGGTGGAGATGCCATGGCAAATGGATTCACTGTTTCTGCGAGCAGTTCAGCTGTCCTTGGATTCTCACTTACCGGTAGTTTTATTCCGGTGGGATCTGGGACGCTGGTAGATTTATGGAGCGAACAGTGCACCGAATCTACTTTAACGGATTTCGTTTTTTCTGGTGCAGATGGAGTGTTGTTGGATTACGCCTGGGCTCAGGGAGAGCCTGAATGTGAAGATGATGATGCGGCCGTAAGCCCGTTTGATTGTGCATCTGCCGCTCAGACTTTAGGGTGTGACGCTATATTTGGTGACCTCACAATTCAAGAGTTCTGCCCAGAAACATGTAACTATGGTGTGTGCTGTCAAAATGATGATGCGGCTGTCAGTCCATTTGACTGCGATACTGTCGTTGAAAATTATGGATGTGATACCATGTGGGGTGATGCCACAATTGAAGAGTCCTGCCCAGAGTCATGCGGGGTGTGTGGAGATGTTGATTCTGTTTCTGGCTGCATGGATGAATCTGCATGCAACTACAACCCAAGTGCAAATGAGGATGATGGGACATGTGAATACGAAACGACTTATTTTCAAGATCAGGATGGAGATGGCGAGCCATCATGCTCTGGTTCCCCTCAAGAGATGTTCTGTGGAACGGACTACGATGATGAGCCAGAGGAGGGATTTGAGGTAAACTTTGGCTGGTTCCCCTGGTGCTCATCAGCCGAGGATGATAGCTGTTTTTATAATTATTATGATGAATGCGGAGTCTGTGGTGGAAGTGGGCCTGAAGAGAATTTTGATTGCGATGGAAACTGTATAGTCGAAACAGATTGTACCGGTACGTGTGGTGGTTCTACTTTAATTGATTGTGAAGGGGTGTGTGGTGGTAACGCATACCTAGATTATTGTGGTGAGTGCGATACAGATTCATCCAATGATTGCCCAGGTACCTGCGAAGATAATGATGCGGCTGTCAGCCCTTTGGGTTGCTTAACCGCTGCTCAGACTTTAGGGTGTGACTCTATATGGGGTGACCTCACAATTCAAGAGTTCTGCCCAGAATCATGTAACTATGGTGCGTGCTGTCAAAATGATGATGCGGCTGTTGATCCATTTGATTGCGATACTGTCGTTGAAAATTACGGATGTGATACCATGTGGGGTGATGCCACAATTGAAGAGTCCTGCCCTGAATCATGCGGGGTGTGTGGAGATGTTGATTCTGTTTCTGGCTGCATGGATGAGGATGCATGTAACTACGATTCGCAGGCAAGCGAAGATGATGGTTCGTGTCAATATAGTGAGTATTATTACCAAGATCAGGATGGAGATGGGTACACATCATGCTTTAATTCACCTCAAATTCTATCCTGTGGCCCAGGATATGGCGATGAACCCACAGGAGGATTTAATGTGCCTTTTGGTTGGTATCCACATTGCTCAAATGCAGAAGATGATACCTGCATTTATAATTATTACGATGAGTGCGGAGTCTGTGGCGGAAGTGGTCCTGAAGAGAATTTTGATTGCGATGGAAACTGTGTAGTAGAGATAGACTGTCTGGGTGTATGCGGCGGCACTTCTTTAGTAGATTGTGAAGGAGAGTGTGGTGGAACAGCCGTAATAGACTGTGAAGGAGAGTGTGGTGGTACCGCATATCTAGATAATTGTGGTGAGTGCGACACAGATTCATCTAATGACTGTGAAACGGACTGCTTTGGAGTTTGGGGTGGACTAGCAGAGCTTGATGATTGCGGTGTGTGTGACGGTGATAATTCTACCTGCGGTGAATGTAGCTGCCCTGAGTGTTCAAGCATATACTGCTTTGGAGATACTTCATGCGCCTCATCGACTCCAGATTTTCCAGATATAGAGCAGTATTGCCCAGACCTGGATTCATATGAATTGTGCTGGGAGCCAGCGTGTGAGGGACCTATGGATTGCTCTCAAGATACAGTAGAGCTGTGGGGCCAATCCTATGAAGTTGCAACCACAACAAATTTAACTTTAACGGGCTCGGGACTTCAGGGAACTATCCCAGGCGCTGTGGGCTGCCTGGTTAATTTGGACACCCTTTGGCTAGCTGGAAACAACCTGACGGGCTCAATCCCAATAGAAATTACCAATCTTACAAATCTCACTTATTTGTCTCTAAAAAACAACAGTTTATCAGGTGAGATTCCTTCAGAAATAGGTAATCTAGTGAACCTGAAAGAGCTGCATCTAGATATGAATCAACTTTCAGGTCAGATTCCCAGTTCCATTGGTGACTTATCTGAACTAGAAGCTTTTAAAATTCAAATTAATGGTTTCTCTGGAGCAATTCCCTCTGAAATTACAGGGTTAACAAATCTTCGTGAAGTTAATTTGAGTTATAACAGTCTAACTGGAACCATTCCCCCAGATATTGCTAATATGCATAGTTTGACCCATTTTTCTATAGGGGAAAACAGCATTACAGGTGAAATCCCTGATGATATTGGAAATTTAACAAATTTAGTTTTCCTAGGATTGTATATTAATGATTTTTATGGGGAAATCCCTGCCAGTATTGGGCAACTATCAAGCCTTGTTTTTTTATTTTTTGATGGCAATAATTTAAGTGGCATCATCCCTGAGTCCATTTGCAATCTTAATCTTGAAAATATGATAGCCTTTAGTATCACAGATAATGAGTTTTGTCCCCCCTACCCCGTATGCTTAGAAGAATTGGGAATGCTGGGGACCCAGAGCTGTGAAGGCGGCTGCGCGGATATGGATGTGGATAATATATGCGATGATGTAGATGACTGTGTAGGGGAGTATGATCAATGCGGTGAGTGTAACGGCGGTGGCCCAGAGGAGGGTTATGATTGTGATGGTAATTCACTTTATAGTGGTCCAACTTGGCATGTAAGCACAAGTGGTGATGATAACGGACATGGCTCTTTTGATAGTCCATTCTCAAGTATCCAGAGAGGTCTTGATGCAGCAGCGTCAAATGATACGGTTTTAGTTGCCAGCGGGACCTACAATGAGAATATCGAGTGGCCATATCTAACTAGCGGAATTAAGCTTCTTGGTGAAGGTATTGATAATAGTATCATTGATGGGGGAGGAAATGGATCGGTAATAATTATAAATACATGGATAGATGGAGGTACAGCTTCTCAAATTGATTCGAGTACCCATATTTCTGGTTTCACTATACAAAATGGAGCGACTTTAAATGGGCAATATGCAGGTGGAATTTATCTTTCATGGGCTCATCCAACTCTAAGCAACTTAGATATTAGAGACAATGTATCGACAACTCATGGTG
>CAYNPP010000024.1:0-14691 GCA_964399095.1 uncultured bacterium
GATAGAATCATTAAAAAAAGAAAGTACTTAAGCAACTTCATATTTATACTCCAATTGATTATTTTGGCCGAACATTGTTACGCCTCTTGCACCTGTTATTTTAACATCAACAATATCGCCAATTTTTTCGTTTCCTTTGTCCATTATAACCCACATATTTCCTTCTGTTCTTCCTGCCCACTGATTTTTAGATTTTTTGCTTTCTTTTTCGATTAGCACTTCAACACTTTTCCCTATATGTCTTTTATTCTGATAGAGAGTATTCTTGAGTTGAACCTCAATAAGTCTCTCAAGTCTGTTTTGCTTAATTTCTTCACTTATCTGGCTATCATAGTTAGATGCTTTTGTGCCAGGCCTTGAAGAGTACTTAAACATAAAAGCAAAATTAAATTTTACTTCTTTGACAACAGATATTGTATCTTGAAACTCTTCTTCTGTCTCTCCTGGAAAGCCAACTATAATATCTGTTGTTATGGTACACCCCGGAAGATAATCATATATTTTATCAACAAGCTTTAGAAAATCACTAGATGTATATGATCGATTCATCCTGCTTAGAATATTATCATTACCCGATTGAAGAGGAAGGTGAACGTGATTACAAATATTTTTGTGAGAGGCCATAACTTCAAGCATCTCATCATCTACATCCTGTGGATGAGGTGAGCTAAATCTAATTCTTTTCACACCTTCAACTGCAGCAACTCTTGTTAATAGCTGTGGAAATTTTCCATCTGGAGTTGTATATGAATTTACGTTCTGCCCTAATAGTGTAAACTCAGGAAAATTATTTTTAACTCCATCTCTAACTTCACTTACAATGCTGTCAATGGGTCGGCTTCTTTCTCTTCCCCTGGTAAAGGGAACTATGCAGAATGTACAGAACTTATCGCATCCACGCATTATTGAAACCCAGGAGTTTACCCCGCTTCCCCTTGAGGGAAAAAGATCATCATAAATCTCAAATTTTGAAAGCTGTGTATCAACAACATGCTCTTTTTTGCCTCTATTCTTAAGAATAGTTGGTATCTTTCTATATGAATCAGGACCAAGGATAATGTCAACATAGGGCTTACTATCAAGTAAATCATCTTTAAGATTCTGAGCCATGCACCCAATAACACCAATAAGAAGAGCGGGATTCTTCTTTTTCAAGTGATGAAAATTATCAAGTCTATTGTGAACGGTCTCTTCTGCTTTTTCTCTTATTGAACATGTATTTAAGAATATTGCATCAGCAGAGGCGGTGTCCTTTGTAGAGGTGTACCCTGATTTTTCCATAAGAGACGACACAAGCTCAGAGTCATATACATTCATCTGGCATCCATATGTTTCTATGTAATATGTTTTATTGGTATCCATGTTTCAACTCAATAAATATATTAAAGTTTAGATAAAATTTTCTAGAATATATTTATCTTCGCTTCAAGAGTGGTTTTGTTTTACGAAAGAAACTAACAAGAAGATTTACATAGTTATCATTATAGCCATTAATCCAGTGTTCTGTGTAGTATAGCCCAACCAATATTGCACTTTTTTCTTGGTATCTATTTGTGATCTCAAATGAGTATCCTACGCCATAGCGGACCCCGGAGCCCGTTTGAAATTCTAAGCTATTAGACCAACTAGAATGCTGATGCATTGGACCCCCATAATAACCTAAAGATACCCCAGATAAACTAGACCTTGCGTAGCCCATTTCTGCTCTAAAGAAAGGGCCCTTTCTAAGGTTGTTTATAAAGTTTAAAAAACTGACTGAAAAAAGATACTGGCTTAATTGTATCTCATGGCTAGAATATCCATAGTTATAATGATTATCATACTCATCAGTAGATTCTGTTTCCCATTTATCCCATTTCCCTGACATTATAGCACCAAGAAATGTTCTCGATCCAATATGCTTATAAAATCCAAAAATCTCTATTCCTACAGATGAGACATCATATCCATCATCCGATGCCGCATCAATACAATCATCATTATCCCTACAATAATTCTCTGTTAGAGACAGCCCAAGCCCGCTCATGCTATATAACTTATAGGTATCCTTGCCATATGGACCTAAGGATAATTCTTTACCATCCAATTCCTGGGATAGTATGCACCCTGTTAATGCAAGTATTATAAATAAGTTTTTCATTATATTAATTTAATCTATTTAGATACATTGATTAGTTTTTTCTTTTAGCATTTTATTAAAATATTTAACTTTAAATACAATTACCTTATAATCTACTTTGCTAAAATTAATAATATCAATTATATCAATTGCGCTAACCTACGGTTATTCAATCTCTCTTTACAAATATGCATTCATAGATTTTAGTATGCCTCATGTTCAATACTTTTATATAGGGATGCTTGTATTTATACCTTTTTGGTTTGTTTGGCTTAAGCATGACACATTCTACTCAACCTTTGAGCATGAATGGACTCATCTAATTGTTGGCCTCCTCTTTTTTAAAAAACCTGCCTATTTTAATGTTACCGGTGATAAGGGTGGAGAGACCGGTCTATATGGCATGAATTTTATAATTTTATTAGCGCCATATTTCTTGCCCACATTCACAGTTTTCTTGCTCCCTGTATATTTGATTATAAGTCCAGAATATTTATTGTATTATTTTGCGGTACTTGGATTTGTCACATCATACCACATCCTATCAACAGTTGATGAGTTTGGATACTATCAGCCAGATATTTATACCTCAGGAAAAATATTTTCAACAATATTTTTAATTTTTGCTAATGTATTAGTCTATGGTTTTATACTGATGTTTGTGAATGGTGGTTTTAGTTTAGGGGGAGATTTTTTGCTTCAGGGTGTAATTGAAATTATAAAAATTATTCAATATTTATAGAATGTATCTCTAAAGATTTTCAAAATAAAAATCTTTGGGATCAAGCCTCCTTTTATATTGCTTAACCTCGTAATGCAAATGCGGTGCTGTTGACCTTCCCGTGTTGCCGACCTCTCCAATTTTTTGACCTCTTACTACATAATCACCTTTTTTAACTAACCTTTTAGATAGATGTCCATATACAGTTTTATAACCATTCCCATGGCTAACTTCTATATAGTTTCCAAAGGTTCCGTTGTACCTTGAACTGACAATTACTCCATCTGCAGTTGACATTACATCTGTTCCAATTTTAGCAGAGAAATCATGTCCTTCATGTTTCTTATACTTTTTTGAAAAGGGGTCTCTTCTGTAACCAAATTTTGATACAAGTTTAGCGTTTGATAAATCTACAGGATGTATAGCAGGTAGATGCCTTAGTTTATTCTTATTTTTTTCTGAGTTAGACTGTAGTTCCATATAGCTCAGGAATTCTAGGTTTGTTGTCCTCTCAATAAAATCTAATCTATTAAAATATTCTTGAAGGTCAATATTTTCATCTTCAGGAAGTAGATACTCTAGGTACTCAACTGTAGTTTGTTGAACTTTATCACCCCCTACTCCAAGCATCCTAACATCCTGATGAATTTTAGTGAGCTTAAGAAAACCTCTCATGTTGTCATCCTGTGCATTGATTGTATTTATCTTATCTTCAATATGTGTCATTCTTTCCTCTGACATATTGATATTATCTACTAGAATCTGATTATTTTTTTTATGATTCTGGATTTCAATATCTGAAGTAAATATTATAAAATCATCCGCAAAAAAATAGAACAGTGCAAAGTTAGCAAGTACAAATACTGATAAAGGAAACAAAAGGAACCATCTGGAAAAATTAAATTCCTTTGCTGAGCTTGTAGAGCTGTTAAAAAATAAAATTTTATAGCTTTTGTTCTTCATATTACTTTAAAGTAATTCCCCATAACTTAAATTATATATAATTAACATAAAAATAATTAATTCCTTTCTTGATTCTTCATTTTTTTAATTATTTTATTTGTAGATGATAAAAATTCTTGATTCGTTTTAATTTTTTCTATGTAATAAATAAATTTTTTATCTGCTGAAAAATTATATTTCTTGTCTGAAATACCTGAAATATATTTGCCAAGTTGATAGCAAGATATTTTTAAATCATATTTGTACTTCATTTTTCTTGATAGCAGCTGAGAATACTGATTGAAATTCTTTATAAAATTAAGTGTTGCTGAAAAATATTTATCAGATAAATCAAAAAGCAGATTCTTATAGCTAAATAATCTATCTATTATTGGCTCAAGCATCATCAGTGCTAAATTTATTATTTAAGATTGTTTTTATATCAGATTGGGAAAACTTACCTTTTGATTTCTTGATAATCTGCCCAACAAAGAAGTTAATTAATTTTGTTTCACCAGAAGTAAGTCTATTTTTTTCATCTGGGAATATCGACAATACTTCATCAACAAATTTTTCAATGTCACCAATGGAGCTCTTTTCATTTTTTAATAATAAATAAGAGTCATTGAATGTTAATTCTTTCTCAAGCATTAGTTTAAATATAAGCCTGGCTTTAGAATGATCTATTTTCTGTTTAATCTCAGATTCAATTAATTTTTTCATTTCAAGATAAGAAATTGGAAATTTATCAATTGTCAGCTTATTATCTTTTAAGTAGGTAGCTATTTCAATAGATAGCCAATTGTAGTATTTAGTAGAATTATCTTTATCAACACATAATAGTTCAAAATATTTTAGAATATTATCATTCGAAGTAAGATAATTTACTTGATCAGATGAGAGGCTGTACAATTTAGATAATCTTTTTCTTTTGATGTTTGGTAGCTCAGGCAATGAATCTTCTAATTCATTTATAAGAGTAGCGCTGATTTTAAGTGGTGGGAGGTCAGGTTCTGGAAAATATCGATAATCATGAGCATCTTCTTTATCTCTTATTGATTTGGTAATCATTTGTCTATCATCCCAAAGAAGTGTTTCTTGCCTAATATTTTGATTATTTTCAAGTATCTCAGCTTGAAAGGTACATTCATAATTAATTGCTTTTTCAACATTTCTAAAAGAATTGATATTTTTAACTTCCCTTCTTGTACCCAATTTGCTTGAACCTTTTTTCTTTAAGGATAAATTTAGATCCACACGCAAGTTTCCTTTTTCCATATTGCAATCAGATCCATTTACAGACCTAATTATTTCCTTCAAAGAATGTAAATACAAGCTTGCTTCCTCAGCAGAAAAAATATCTGGATGACTAACAATTTCTAATAGTGGCGCACCAGCTCTATTATAATCAATTAAAGCTTCACCATCAGTACTGTGAATAGTTTTTCCAGCGTCCTCTTCTAGATGGGCTCTTAATATTCTAATTTTCTTGGTTTTGTCTCCAAAAATTTCTAGGTACCCATTCTCACACAGCGGCTCCTTGAATTGAGATATTTGATATCCTTTTGGTAAATCAGGATAGAAATAATGTTTTCTTGCAAATTTTGTTATTCTGTTAATGCTACAGTTAAGTGCTAATCCAATTAATATTCCTTTTTTTACAGCCTCAATATTAATAGTTGGAAGGGTCCCAGGGTAGCCCAATGTGATTGGACATATTTGTGTATTAGGAGACTCTCCATAACTCCATTCTAATGGGGTGAACATTTTAGTTTTAGTCATAAGTTGAACATGCACCTCAAGCCCAATTACAATATCCCATTTTTTAACTAAATTTTCTATCTGATTCATTTCTACAAAAGTGATTTTCTTATATTTTCCAGAGTTTTTTTTAATTTTTCTTTATCCTTAAAAACATTAAAATTATTAGTATCTACTACAATGACCCTAGTCCAGTCAATTGAATCAATCCATTTATCATAAAGTTCATTTAATTTTGCTAAATAATCTGAATCAATTGTTGATTCATAGTCTCTTTTCCTCGTATTAATTCTTTCAAGTAGTACATCCAAATCTGCTTTTAGATATACAATTAAATCAGGTTTAACAAGAAAATAAGTCATATTCTTAAAAAGATCATTATAGGTCTTCCAATCTCTCTTATCCATGTAGCCCATGTCATGAAGATTCTTTGAAAATATATTTACATCTTCATATATCGTTCTATCTTGTACAACTCCCTTATCAGTTTTTTTTATGTTCTTTATTGATGCAAATCTATGGTGAAGAAAATAAATTTGTAGATTAAAAGACCATCGCTCCATATCACTATAGAAATCAGATAGATATGGATTATCAGAGACAGATTCATATATTTCTAATAAATCAAACTCTTTTGCTAATATTGAAGTAAAGGTGGTCTTTCCCACTCCAATATTTCCAGCTATGCCTATAAATGGATTTTTCATGTGGTTACTATTCCCCTTAGTGTCTCATCTATTTGATTATTAGCTCTAACCTTAACCAAGTCATTTATATTAATATTTTTCTTATCAAATTTTACTTTAATGTAATTTTCTGAATACCCATAAACAGAATCGATGTCATCACCTTCAACTAAAACAGAATGAATTTTATTTAAATTTAATTTAATAAATCTATTTTTCAGGTAACTAGATAATTGCCTTAGCTCCCTGCTTCTACTTAATCTCACTTTATACGGGACCTGAGGCTTTATATTTTTTCCTATGGTATCATCCCTTTCAGAGTAGGTAAAGACATGAAGATATGATACCTGCAATTCTAAAAGAAAATCATAAGTCTCCTTAAACTCTTCTTCAGTTTCTGTTGGAAAACCAGCTATAACATCAACTCCTATACATACATCTGGGATTTTATTTTTAAGCTCTTTTATTTTATCTAAATAAAATGATTTGGTATATCTTCTTTGCATTAAGTTAAGAATTCTATCAACTCCTGATTGCATTGGCACATGAAGATGAGGCATAAATCTAGATGAGGCAGATAAACAATCAACAATTTCACTGGATAGCAAGTTTGGTTCTATTGAAGATATCCTTATTCTAGGAATTGTAGTCTCATTGTTGAGTGCCTTGATTAACTCCAAGAAATTGTAATCTGCTCCTGCCCCGTAATCTCCCAAATTAATTCCGCTCAATACAATTTCATTAAATCCCTTTTCTGATATTGAGTTGACAGTGTTAATTACATCTTCTATTGATGAGCTGCGACTTTTCCCTCTTGCTAAAGGAATTGTACAGAATGTACAGCTGTAATCACATCCATCTTGAACTTTTAGAAACGATCTGACCCTGTCTTTAGATGAATAAGAAATTGAAAAATTCTTAACATCTTCAATATTTGATGTTTTATTCAATCTTGTACCATACTCATCTAGTATTATATTAGGAACATCCATTTTATATTCAGTTCCAACTACAAGATCAATCATATTATTTTTTGATAATTCATTAGATTTTAACTGTGCATAACACCCTGTTACAGCAATATATGCATCTGGATTTTTTCTTTTTAATGATCTAACTATTCTATCGCACTTTTCATTTGCATTTTCAGTGACAGAGCATGTATTTATCACATATATATCTGCTATTTCATCAAATGGAACTACAGAGATACCGTGTTTTTGAAATTTTTGTGATATCATTGATGTCTCAGTAAAATTGACTTTGCAGCCAAGCGTATGCACTGCAGCTGTTTTATAAGGTGAACTCATACTTAATTTAAACTCTTTTCCATTCTATAATGTGTGATTTCCCCAAATGGGGATTTAACTTGTTTTATAATTTTATATCCATGTTTTTTATAAAATATAATGGCTTTTTCTCTAGAATTTAAAAAAATTATTTTAGTTTTTTTGCATACTAATACCTTTTCAAGCTCCTTTATCATCCGTGATCCAAGACCCATCTTTTGATATTTAGATAATATTGCCATGAACCTAATTTGAGCTATACCATCAATTATATGTGCTCTTCCTACACCTATACATTTGTTATCCTTATTTATTATCATCCTGTGTATAGATATATCTTCAATATCATCAACTTCTGAACCTCTCTTACCTCCAAGGGGTCTACGAAGAAGTAACCACCTCAATTTATAATACTCCTTTAGCTCTTCTTTAGAAACTGGTTTTATTATAGAATACATTTAGTCAAATTTTATCGCTGGATTAGATTCTTTTTTTTTCTGTTTTGCAGAACATTCTTTCCAATAGTAGCACCAATTACATAAAGTACTTTCCTTTGCATTGAAATTATTACTCTGAATTGCATCATTTAATGTTTCTATATTGCTTACAACCTTACTGGTTATTTTATTTTCATATTCCAGGTATTCTTTTTCATTATTCTTTGAAATTTTTTTCTTAATCTCTTCACCCGATACTAGATAGTAGTGCATCAGGTTAATCTCTTCAAAATCAGGATGTATACTTTTTAATCCTAAATAATAGATCCCCATCTGTAAGTCCATCAAGAATTTCTTCTCTGTCACTCTTTTCTTACCCGTTTTATAATCAATGATATTGAATTTTTTGTTATTATCCTTATCTATATCTATTCTATCTATTATTCCCCCAAAGGAATAGCAGCCAATCATAAAATCAATTCTCTGTTCAACAGCCAATACATTATGATTAAAATGAGGCCCATGGTCTGATGAGTATTTAGCGAGTGCATTTAAACCGATGGAATAGTAATCCATTAACTCAGCTCTACGTTTAATATTTTTTGTAAATACAGCTAATCTCAAATTTGAGTGAACATTATCTGTCCAGTATCCATCAAAGGTCCTCTTTATTTCATCAATAGTAATTATGCTTCTACCAGAGGATATTTTTTTATAAATCCACTCCAAAGTCAAATGAACCTGCTTCCCTAAAAAGGACTCAACACCCTCATCTTTTTTTTTAATTTTATCTATATAGGACAGCTTGTATTTTAATGGACATGAATTGAAAAGATTAAGTTGTGAATACGAATATTTTTTAATTTTCAATATCTCTATATTCCTTGTCTGATTAGCACATAATTGCCAAATCTATTTCTATCAAGAAATGTAAATTTAAGGCCACTTGTATATGTCCAAACTTCGTAAATACCATCAGTTTGATTTGAATACCTATCTATACTGTCTGGGTGACCATATATTATATACACTCTTCCCCTATCTGATCGCCAGCCATCTCCTAAATCTGAAAAATTATTATTCACATAGTCAACTCTTTCTGAAAGTTCCACTACTAACTCATTTACTTGAGTTTCTGGCTCAGGATCCTTTATATTCCAATAATCAATAATATATTTCATCTTTTCACTTGCGCTAAGTTCTTTTATATTTTTCATATGCTCTGAGCTTAAAACATACCTCATGACACCAACAATCTCATCAATATCATTTGTCCATAAAATGTTACTTTTGTCTACAATTTCAATTTGTTTTGCTAATTCATAATCAGATATACTAAAAAGAAGATTTAGCTGTCCATATATATCATCTGGGACATCAAAAATGATTGAATAAAATCCATTTGCATCCATTTCGATGTTGTTGAATTTTTCTGTATAATCCACGTCGTTACTATTTAATTGAAGCACCAGTTCATTTATCCTGTGTGTATCTTGAAAATATTGGAACTTTAACATCATTTTATCTGTGATACTCTCCTTATCAATTTTATAAAAATCTTTTAAAATAATATTCTCAGAATTATCTCCATTTATATATAAAAAAGATTCCCCGTATCCTGAAGATGTAGATAAATAAAGTTTTTTCTCTAATGAATATGTATTGTTATTATCTAAATCTTGAGTTATAACTTTAACTCTGTAATTTCCTTTCTCAAGCTCTAACTCTTTTATGAAATCATATTCTTTTAATGCAGACCTCGTTTCATTATAATAGCTAACTACAATACTATCTTTCCATGAATCTTGAAAGACTATCAATTCATTATCTATATTGAAAACCTGAATTGCTACAAGAATCGCAGCGTTGAAGGAGTTATTATTTTTAAAAAAAACAAATTTATTATATCCTATTTTATAATCGATCGATATTTCAAATTTCTTATTATCATAATTAAACACCTTTGTAACTGATAAACTCTCTTTATCTACTTCTTTTGAATTTTTTACATTTTTATTTTTTATTGAGCATGATGCCAATAACATAAAAATTAAAATCATTATATATCTCTTATTCATGATACTTTTTCCAATGATATATAGATATTCCTGTATCTGCAATAAACCAAATCCAATCCTCTTCACCGCCTATATTAAAAATTTCATTACCTGTAATTCCATCAGATTCTGCATAATACCAAGATTCTCCATTATTAAGATCTATCAATCTTGCTCTATTTATTAAATTTAACCAAAGATAATTATCAAATATTCTAAAATTTCTAATATTATTGTCAACTACTAGAGTTTCAGGATTCTTAGATTCTTTTAAATTAAATCTAATGATACCCCTATCAAGGCAATATAAATAATGGTCATCAATTTGAAGCTGATTGCAAATATTTAAATCTATAAATGTTTCTGAAAGATCTTTTAAATCAATAGATGCAATACCATTAACTGTTGAAATAATAATATCATCACCATTTATTATCATGTCATATATATCTATATTACTGTATTTACTTAATCTACTTGGTATGACTGAAAATGATTTAATGTCAATTTCATTGATTCCTTCTGATGTTAATATAAATAAAACTTCACCATATTCTACAATTTTCCAAACAGCCGTATCATACAATCCATTAGATGAATTAACGATACTCCAGCTGCTGCTGATATATGGTGTATTCGGATGGCTATATGATAGATTTCCAAGATCTAATCTACATAATCCTTCAATGGTAGCAATAAATAAATAGTTACCCACCTTCAGTACATCATTTACATTAACATCATTGATATTTGTTGCTTTGTCAACAGGAAATTTTTTCCAAATCCCATCAGTTTCATTCCAAAAGGTGAGGAACACATCACTGTCTCTTAAAGTAAACATAACTGGATTTTTATTTAAATGACCTGTCCTTTTATAATTACTATCAAAAATCCACCAATTATTATCTTCATCTATAATAGCTCCTGAGACAATCCCATGCTTTAAACCTGGGTCAACTATTTCTAGTTTCCTCGAACTTCTCCAAGAAAAATAAAGAAATCCTAAATCTGTTCCCATCCAAAAATTATCCTCAGAGTCAATATATGTTAGGGTTGGAATTATTTGATTCCCATTTTTATCAAACAAAATATTGTAGTCAATGTATTTATTGTTGGTATTATTTAATCTATATCCAATGGACCAGTTTGGATCATTAGAATAATATCCAGAGATATCTATGTTTTGTCCACCATAACCAAACATTGAACCTTGCCATTTAATTTCATCCATTTCGTCACCGACATTATTGATATTAATAAATGAGCCTGAAAATGGATTTAGAGGAAGAATATAGTTTGATCGCCTCAACCAAATATAGCTACTAGAAATACCTATGTCATCTATAGAGGACATGCCTTTCTCAATTAATTCAGAAAATGAGATATGACTATAAGAGAATGAGGATAAGGATTTATAGCTTAAACCATATTCATGGACAACCCATATATAGTTTGTAGATCTATCATAAAGAATATTTTTTATATCTTTAGAAGGGAGGCCATTAACCAGAGATACAGCATAAGTAACTTCTTTCGAAATTTTATCAATAGAAAATATTCCATTAATTGAACCCACTATAACTCTATAATTATCATCGGTGAAGCATTGTATCTGACCTGGGTTTTTTAAAATATACCAATCATCTTCCTCATAAAAAAAATTTGTAAAAGGAAGAATTACTCCTATATATATAACTACAGATATAAAAATTTTATGCATAAAGTAAATTAATGAAAAAAGGCCGTTAAATAACGGCCTTTTTTTATTCTCAAATGAAGCATATTTTATCTGACAACAGTCAATCGTTTAGATATTATTCCCTCTGCCGAAATAAGCTTATAAATATACATTCCTGAGGATACAGGCTCCCCATTCAATGTCATTCCATCCCACCTAACTAAATAATTTCCAGGGGCATAGACCCCATCAACAATCAAATCAATTAGCCTACCATTTATATCGTAAACTCCCAGTGATATGTCTGATATTTGAGTAACTGAGAATGAAATCATTGTCTCAGGATTAAATGGATTAGGATAATTTTGCCCTAATGAAAAAGTTAAATCATCAAATACATTAGATAATTCATTCCCATCACAGTCAAAACCTTCTTCTTGATATTCACATTCACCCTCTATCGTTGCATACTCATCATAGTTACAAGCTGCTTCATCCATACACCCAGTGCAAGAGGAATTATCGCCTCCACACTCTCCACAATCATCAAATTCAGCTACGCCCCCACACTCACCAGCGCAATCATCGTAGAGGCAGGAACCATCATCAATATTTGCATCTTCATCATAGAATAAACAAGCTAGAGAATCTGTGCAGCCATAAATAAACTCTGGTAATCCTTCTTCTTCTAACTGTTCTTCAGTTTCATCTAATGCTTCATTGATATCATTCTCTCCCTCAAAATCAGTGTCTGCTAACTCTTCTTCTGTTAATGTTATTGTATAATCAATTGTAATAGTAGCATCATCACGAGAATCAGTTTCACAAGTAATATCTGTAACTTCCACAGACTCATCAGGAAGATCAAGCTCTGTCTCAATAAATGATTCGAAATCATTTGCAAATGTCTCTAAATCTTCGCATGCTGACTCATCTGCAGAGGTTTCTAATGTTGATTCTATATATACCTCACAAGTTGTTCCATCTCCATTACACTCACCACATTCATCAAGCTGAGCAGAACCTCCACACTCACCAGCGCAATCCTCTGCAGCAGTTCCTCCACACTCACCAGCGCAATCCTCTACAGCCGATCCTCCACACTCACCAGCACAATCCTCTACAGCAGCACCAAAACAGTATCCTAGACACTCTTGCTCAGACTCATCGCAACAGGTATTATCATCCCACTGAAAATAATCACAAGCAAAATTTGCAGGTGAACTTGTTCCGTCGTCACACCATGCATCACCCAAATATGAGTCTGGAGAGCAATTATATGAACAGTCAACAATAAACCCATCATCGTCTACGCCATCTCCATCAATATCACAGCTCTCACCTATTAATTCAGGTGGGGCAACCTCTATATTTGATATAACAGTGAAAATATCACCGAAATCTCCGCCGCTTGTTATAGTTAAATTAGTTTCAGATTCAAGAGCCTCGCTTGAGTCATAAATTCTTAAAACAATATCATTGCCATCAACGGCACCATTTAAGATGGGACCACCAAAATCAGATAAATCAATTGATTTAATTGCAACTAACTCTAAGGCAGTGCCTTGATCATTTATTATACCATCCCAAACACCAGCTCCAACTAATACCTCACCATATGTTGGATCTAAACCAGAGCTATCTGTTTCTACAACACCATCAAGGTCATAGACACCTATCTCATCACCTGGCTCCAAACCGGTAATAGAGTCCATTAGGATAATTAAGTGCGAATCACCTGTCTCATTAATTTCAACGATAAAGTGCTCATTTTCCCAGCAACTATACATTCCGTCACATGTGTAGCACTCCTCAGGATATTCACAGGCCCCCTCATCTCCGTAATTACATGCATCATCATCATTACATGTGCTGTAATACATAAAATCTTCATATAGATTATATGTCATAGATTCACCATCGATATTGGATAGTATCATATCTGTTAATCCAAATGTTCCCTCTTCACAATCAAAGGTAGCATCTAATTCTACAAGGATACCTTCACCAGCTGGTATTGTTGACCCTGTGAGAGAAAATCCAATAACCATTTCTCCCTGAGTGGTCACCATGAATCCAGCATCTCCTGAAGTTCCAGATGAGCCACTATTGACAACAATTGGACAGCTGGAGCTAACAGCAAACTGAAATCCAGCTACTGAATTAATATTGCTCATATAAATATCAATTTGACCAGAGTTTAACACATTGCTTACACCAATTGTAACATCAGCTGGATACTGGCAACAGTCATCACCACAATCAATCGTTGCTTCTGAATCATAGTTTAGAGCTGACTCATCCATACATCCTGTGCAAGTAGAATCATCTCCACCACATACACCACACCCATCAATTTCAGCACTTCCTCCACACTCATCATTACAATCAAGAGTATTCCCTTCGCAGTCACACTCTCCTGGGTCGATGCCATTTCCACCACACTCACCACATTCATCAAATTCTGCAGTTCCATTACACTCGCCCGCACAATCCTCTACTGAAGTTCCATTACACTCGCCGGCACAATCCTCTAAAGCAGCTCCATTACACTCACCAGCACAATCTTCAATGGCTGTTCCACCACATTCACCAGAGCAATCTACCATACATTCATCAACTCCGCCACATTCCTCATCTCCAGCGCCATCAGAAGAGGCACAGTCATGGCAATCATCTATAGGAAAAAAGCAAGAACCATCATCTTGGTTTGCATCTTGATTAAAGTTACAGGCAACAGAGTCCATGCAGCCATTTATAACAGTAAAATCAAGTGGAATACAAGCGCCAACCTCAAAGTTGATTCCCCCACCCAATGGATCAGATAATACAACGTCAGTTATACATGCCTCATCCCATAGCGCAGCAAAATCAACTACCACCAAAGTAGCATCTCCAGCTGGAATTGTATTGCCTGCTAAGGAAAACCCGATAATGGTACCATTTCCACCACTAACCATAAAGCCATTCTCTTCTGCTGTTCCACCACTAACAGAATTAA
>CAYNPP010000025.1:0-14549 GCA_964399095.1 uncultured bacterium
TATATATCCTGATAGTTACGGCATTTCTGGTATATATCCAAATCCATTTAATCCATCTACCAATATATCTATTGATGTATCAGATGATGGATTAATGAATCTGTCTGTATATAATTCAGCAGGACAGATGATAGATGTGCTTCATAGTGGTCAGGTAAGCTCAGGAAATTATAAGTTTACTTGGGATGCTTCTATGCATCCAAGTGGTATTTATTTTGTTAAATTGACTGCAAATGGAGATGTAAACACATCTAAGATTATGCTCATAAAATAATTCTTTTTGTATAGAAGAATATAATAAAGCGCTCTGTAAAATAGATACAGGGCGCTTTTTTTTATTATAAATTATCTTTAATTTACATATTCCAATATCACTCTTATAGGAGCTTTATGTATCTTAGAATGCCTTTTATATTTTTTTTAGCTATTGCTTTTTCCTTCTCTAATGCAGAGAGTAAACAAAAAAGGATTTCTGTGCTTCCATTTAAAGGCTGGCAGAGCAACAGCAACAGCCATGCAAAGCAGTACCGAGCTGCGCTTACCGATAAGATTCTAACTAAAATAATAAAAAGCCATCGTTTTATAGTTATTGATAGAGAGAATCTAAATAAAATAATCAAAGAACAAAAGCTGCAGACATCTTCAGGTCTAATTGATCAGTCTACAGCAATTGAAATTGGAAAATTGATGGGGATAGACCGATTTATTCTTGGAAACTTTACAAGGAACTCCATAGTTCATCATCCAGCTAAATACTCGGAATATGATGGTAAAAAAACAAAACTTTCCGATGCATTTTACTCGGCAAAGATAGATGTAACTATGAAGCTTCTTGATGTAGAAACTGGAGTGTATCTTGAGGCCACAGAGGCCAATGGAAACGCAACAGGAAAAAACAAGAACGAAGCATATATGAATGCTTTGGAAAAGGTTGCTGATAATGTGCTTATTGCATTTCAGGAATATTTTAAAATAGAGGCGCACGTTACACAGATTGATAAATCTAATATATATATTGATGCCGGAAGGAGCCTTGGCGTTGAGGAGGGAATGTCCTTTACCGTTTACAATAAAGATATGAGCGCGTCTGGTCTTGTTTCCGGTCAATTTAAAATTGTTTCCACGCAAGATCTAACATCCAAGGGAAAGTTGTTTGGAGATTATTCTGAGGTCGCCGTAGGTGATTTAGTGGTAGAGAGTAAGGTGAATCTGAAAGTTGAAGCTCGGATTATGGAGAAAAAATTCAACAAAGTTTTAATAAATGCAGGATCTGATCTTGGGCTGTCTGTTGGCTCTACATTTAGCGTTATTGGAGAAACAACGCAGATGATTGACCCCATAACAGGAGAGGTATATGGAACCGAAACAAAAGATATCGGGAAGATATATATATATGAACTTGGACCAGGGTTCGCAAGAGGAAAGATTATATCAGGTAGATACAGAATTAAAGAGGGAATGAAAATAAATCAAGTGGGGCCACTGCTCCCTAAGATTGGATTTTCTCTTGAAATAGGTAGAACACCACTTGATGCAACAACAAACGATGACACAGATTCAGAAGACTTTGCCTCAAATTTTTTGCTGTCTACCCATATACACAACACATCCAACAAGATTTTATTGTATGCTAACATGAATATGTTCGGGGCAGGGAGTGGTTTATATGGTTTGCTTTTAGAGGGTAGGGCGTATAAAGGTATTGACATTATTCCTGAGTTTTTTTCAATTTCAGCTGGAGTTGGTGTTGGTGGGAGCTCCTGCACTCAGAATATCGATTTAGAGCTATTGCGGAGTATACAAGAGATACAATCTCCGGATGAGCCGCTAACAGATGATACCACGCTGTCATCAAGCAAGGCCTTTGTGACAGCCAATCTACTTGGGAGAGTTACCGTTGGAAATTTTATTCTTTTCTCCAATCTCGGATACTCTACTCTTGAGTACAAATCATGGAGCTACAGCTACAGGCCGGTTGATGATGGGAATGAAGATACTTATGAAAGCTTAGAGTTTTCCTCGGTGGGACCGGGTCTAAGTAGCATGCTTCCTTATAGTAAAATTAAGATGCCTCTTTCTTTTAGTGTTGGCTTATCCTATGAGTTTTAAAAATTGTAATAACTTATTACATTTTCTTTGGGGTGATTTATGTTAATATTAGATATAAATATTTTATAAAATGAGATACTTTACACTTATACTTTTAATGACCTCTATGGCTTTTTCAGATAGCTACAATATGCAGCTTCTTGGCTATATGTCATTTAATCAGATGACATCCGATATAACTGGATTCCATCAGGATGGCCGAGAGTTTGCTGTTATAGGCCTTCAGAATACCACCGCGTTTGTTGATGTGACAAATCCCTCTGAGCCATTTGAGGTAGGAAGGATAGATGGAGGAAACAGCATATGGAGAGATCTCAAGTACTGGGACCGTCATGTTTATATTGGAACCGAGGCAGATGATGGTATTAAGATTGTTAACGTTAATAATCCCGATGACCCTGTGCTGGTAAGTACAATAACAGATGTTGACAACTCCCATAATATTCATGTTGATGCAGATGGGTACCTCTATATTGTGGGTGCAGATGAGCATGATATATGGATATATGATCTGCAGCTCCCATCAAGTCCAGCGCTTATTGGTACCTGGGACACAGAGTATATCCATGATTTGGATGTAAAAAATGATATTGCATATGCAATGGGCATATACTCAAGCACAGCGTATATTATTGATGTTTCTGATAAATCAAATCCTCAGACGCTAACTTCCTGGCAGTATCCAGGTATGGCGCATGATGCTGCCGTCACAGATGATGGCTTGTATCTGATAACTGCAGATGAGATGGCGGGGGGAAATCTAAAGCTCTGGAGTATTGAAGACTATTCGAATATCAATTTACTAGATGAATTCACTGTTAATCCACAGCACAGCGTACACAATGTTTACTACAAGGATGGACTGGTCTATTGCTCGTACTACGCTGATGGAACAAGGGTCTACGATATATCAGATGAAACCTTTGTTGAGGTTGGATACTACGATACCAGCGATATAGATGGATTGTATGTTGGAAACTGGGGAACCTATGTGTATCTGCCTAGCGGAAATATTATTTCAAGTGATATAGAAACAGGATTGTATATTCTTGAGTATGGAGGAGTTACAATCAGCCACAATCCAATCGAAGACCAGAGCTACACTGGCCAGGATATAGTATTTTCAATGAATGCAGAATCATATTCTGGAGATGTAGTGAGCGCGTCACTGTACTACAATTTAAATAATTCAGGTGAGTGGCAGACCGCTGATATGATTTACTCTCAGGGTAGCTACTCTGTTGAAATAAATGTTCCAGATATAACCGCGGTTCTGTACTATATATATGCAGTAAATGACTCTGACCATGAATCATATTTTCCTATTATGGGTCAAAGTAACCCCATTATTTTTACGGTTGGTGATTTGCCTTCTATCTACAGTGAAAATTTTGAGGCAAATTCAAGTGGATGGTCAATTTCTGGTGACGCTGTTGATGGAGAGTGGGAGCTTGATGAGCCTGTTGGGACCTACTACGGAGATATAGCTGTCCAGCCAGATGAGGATGTTACTGAAGATGGTGACATGTGCTTTGTTACTGGGAATAGTGCCCCACCAAACACCCCCTCTGATGATGACGTTGATGGAGGAAATACGATTCTAAGCTCTCCGCTAGTTGATATGTCGAATGAGGAGCACGTAATGTTTAGCTACTGGAGATGGTACACAAATAATCTGGGAGACAATCCCTCGACTGATATCTGGCAGGTCCAGGTCTCCGATGACGCAGGTGACAGCTGGGTTAACCTTGAATATACAAACCTATCTGATAACTCCTGGTCAAAGCGGGTGTTCTTTTTAGAGGAGTATATAGCTCTCTCTGAAGAGGTTCAGTTTAGATTTATTGCAGAGGATATTTTTCATGATGGAGAGTATGGCTCTGGTGGATCTATTGTTGAGGCTGCGATTGATGATATTAATGTTTTTTCAATCGGATTGGCTGTAGAGCCAGGGGATGTTAATTTTGATGGTGCCATTGATGTTCTTGATGTAGTACTCGTTGTCAATTTTGTTCTTGAGGCAGCTGCGCCAGATGCAATGGAACAGCAGGCCGCTGATGTAAACTCTGATAATCAGCTTGATGTACTTGATGTTGTACTTATTGTGAATCTGATTCTAGATTAATAAAACTCTGTTTTACATTCATTTATTATATAAATTAGCAAAATGTATAAGGCCCTTTATCTGAGCGTTACATCTATTGTGATTATTGTTGGATTTTCGTTTGCTAGCAATACTCACAATAAATTCTTTGTTGAAATATCAGCTACAAATCTAATCGACGTTATTTCTGATAGCTCTGTGCAACAGAATAGTATAATGCCAGGGGTTTCTATTGGCTACAGAAGAGCAAACTCTGCTTTGGTAAGTAGCTCTGTCGGGCTGCAGTTTATCCCTGGAATTGATAGAACGAACCTCATATCATCAAACGAATCAGATGGAGATACGCAGAGCCTTACAGATGTCAGCGACCTCTATGGCATCAGCATGCTGTATAGTGTATGCAGGAAACTCGGCAATTTTGAGCTGGGCGTTCACAGCACTTATCACCTTGAATTTTCGGAGTCTAATTTAATAGTGGGTATGCGGATGGCGTATATCCATGGATTCAAAGGTTTTTCAGTGGGGATTAACTGCTTTTATGGATACGCGGATATTATTAACTTTTTAGATAAATTTTCAATAAATGGCGATGCAGTTGATATGAATATGTTTGTTTATAATTTTGGTTTAACTATTCACGCTCCAATGGAGGAGGTCTCTCCAATTGATTAGCTCAAAGCAACGCTCTAAGCTGCGCTCTCTCGCGCATCATCTAAAACCCCATGTGATAGTGGGTAAGTCGGGCGTAACCACGGGTGTAGTTGAATCGATATCAGAGTCTCTGGATGCACACGAGCTTATTAAGGTTAAGTTTAACTCTTCAAAGCAGGACAAAGGAGATTTTATTTCAGGGGCAGAGGAGTTACTATCTGCGTATATAGTTGGCAGCATTGGACACACGATCATCATCTACAGACCTAACGAAGATAGGGAAAAGAGAAAGTATCACATCTAAATGACTAAATTTCTAGTAAATAACCCAAAGAAAATCCTCACTATACTTGCCACTCTGACCATTTACTTTGGATACTATGCGTATCTATCTGATAACAGATTAATTGTTGATTTTTCTCTTGAACAGATGTTCCCTGAGAATGATATTGAGAGGGAGAAATATGAAAAGTTCAGGGATGAGTTCTCTAGAGAAGATGATAAGTTTCTGCTTATTTACAGCTGCGATGACCCACTTTCAAAAAAGAACATCACTAAGGTGGAGGAGGTAACAGATGAACTTGAGTGGATAGATGGGATTGAGGGAATCATCTCTCTGTCAAATATAGAGGACGGAGACCTCTTTGATACTGATTTGAGCGACAGCGCGTGGGCGAGCAACAAGCAGTTTGTTCTAAATCACCCGATTTACGCTAATCTTGTTATTTCAGGTGATGGAAAATCGGGTGCTATCTTTGCTGACCTAGAGGATGATATTGATACTCAGTTTGATAGGGAGAAGGTATTCAAGGCGATTGATGGAGTCCTAGAGTTTCACAGGGACTGGGATTGGTACGAGGCAGGTATGCCTGTTATGAGGACCAGATACGTGGAGCTTGTAAGCAAGGAGCGTGCGATTTTTATACCGGTTGGGGTTTTTGTTATAATTATGATTTTATTTTTTATTTTTAGACAGGTCTATTGTGTTGTCCTTTCCACTTTGAGTATATTTATAACGCTAATATGGGTCTCTGCTCTGATGGCGTTCTGTGGGATATCCATAAATCTAATTTCCTATCTGACCTTTATTCTAATTATGATTATAGGTTGCTCAAATTGCATTCATATTCTGATGAAGTATCATGAGTGCTCTGCAGATGAGAGCTTAACTGTTGATGATAACGTACGAAGGGTGATAAAGGAGCTGGGTGGAGCGCTGTTTTTAACCAGTTTTACAACGGCCGTTGGATTTTTCTCTCTAATCATGACTAACATACGAATGACCAAGGAGTTTGGATTTGCATTGGGGATAGGAGTGATTCTAATGTTTATAATAGCGATTATAACCATACCAATTGCACTCAAGTATATCCCTAGGCCAGAGAAGAAGCACATCAGGCGCCTTATAACTCACTCTGAGTCGTTTTCTGTTGATAAAATTGATGTATACACAAAGAAGTATCCGTATCTGATTGTAGCGCTGTCTGTTCTTTTCTTCATCCTGTCTGGTATTGGTATGCAGAAAATTGATTACAATGTATCTATTCTTGATGACCTGAGGCCAGGAAACTCTCTGTATGATGATATTATGTATGTAGACAAGAACTTTGGTGGAACGCTTCCACTGGAGATTGTGATAGATAGAAACGGAAAAAGCATATACGATATGGATTTTCTTAGAAAAGCACAGGAATTTGAGTTGCGTGTTGAGAAGCTCCCTGATATTAAAAAGGCGCTCTCGCTCATCGACCACCTGAGGGTTATACATGACGCGCTTAATCCAGGAGAGGGCCTTGTTATGCCGCAGAGCTCTGCAGAGGTCGAGGATTATCTGTATGACTACGATAACGCCAAAACTCTGTATAATGAAGAGGCAACAAAATACAGAATTACATGCAGAGTTGGCAATATAAGGACAAAGGTCGCGCAGCAGCTGCAGGATGACATCTCAAAAGAGTTTGAGGAAATTTTTGCAGAGGAAGAGGGCCTTCTGGTTACAGGAAGCACCCTCCTTGCACTGAGAACAGGTAGATTTCTTGTTAGGGACCTCACCAACAGCTTTATGCTGGCCTTTGGAATAATTTTCTTTTCTATGATAATTTTGTTTAGATCAATCAGGCTTTCACTTATATCAATTCTACCGAATATCATTCCTTTGATGGCCGCTGCGGCTATAATGGGGTTCATGGGCATCAAGCTGCGACCATCTACCGCGATGACCTTTTCCATTGCACTTGGGATTGCTGTTGATGACACCATACACTTTCTGGCAAGATTCAGGCAGGAGCTTAAGAAAACAGGTGACGTGCCCATCTCAATAACAAACTCGATACTTTCAACAGGAAAAGCGATTATAGGGACCACAATAGTGCTCAGCATGGGGTTCTTTGTATTGTATTTCTCTGAGCTTGTTCCTAACCATGAGTTTGGTATACTCGCGACCATTATAATTATAATTGCGCTTCTTGGCTCGCTGTTTTTACTTCCTGTGTTGCTTAATATTTTCTACAGAACAAGAATCAAGATATGAGCAGGCTTTATTTCGATGCAGATGTGGATATGGCGGTCCTGCAATCTATGAGGGTGGCTGTTGTTGGGTACGGAAATCAGGGCAGGGCTCAGGCCCTTAATCTAAAAGATTCTGGAATCGATACTGTGGTAGCGCTCAGGGCCGATAGCTCCTCAATAAAACTGGCTACAGCGGATGGACTAGAGACGTCACTAATAGAAGAGGCGGTTAGGGAGTGTGACGTGATAAGCCTGCAGGTTCCAGATCAGTCGATGCCTGAGGTCTATGAGGATTATATAGAGAGGCACCTCAAGCCCGGTAAGATGCTTCTTTTCTCACACGGCTACAATATACACTACGGGCAGATAGCTCCACCAAACTTTGTTGATATTGGCATGGTCGCCCCCAGTGGACCAGGGTATGCCGTTAGAGAGGAGTATAAAAATGGGCGTGGCGTCCCGACGCTTGTTGCGGTGAAGCAGGATGTCACAGGCAGGGCAAGGGATGTTGTCCTTGCGTACAGCAAGGCGATAGGCGGCACGCGATTATGCTGCTTCAGCTCAAACTTCAGGGAGGAGACCGAGACCGACTTATTCGGAGAGCAGGTAATATTAACAGGCTTAATTCCAAGAGTTATTGATGAATCACTTAAAGTATTACTTGAAGCAGGTTACTCTCCAACGGTGGCGTGGTTTGTGTGTTTCTATGAGGTTAGGCAGATATGCGAACTAATATCAAAAATGGGCATTGAAGATTTTTATAAAGCGGTTAGCGATACAGCAGAGTACGGAGGCATGTCAAGATCAAAGCAGCTTATGGACAGCTCATTCACTGATAGGATGAGAGGGATACTCGATTCAATCCAGTCTGGTGAGTTTCATAAGGAGTGGCAGGGTGAGACAGAGGGTGGCTACGCTGCCCTAAACAAGATGAGGGATAGCCAGTCCCAGTCGCCTCTTAATAAACTAACAGAAGAGATGCTCGCGATTATAAATAAAAAGAATGAAAAGAAATAGAGTTCATCTGACTCATGCATTGATATTTTTTTCCAGCCTCCTGGCTGTTGACTGTGAGGAGTCAAAGCAGCGTTCCATCAGCGACCTGTATAACTTTAGATTTGACCCCTGCATTGAGAGGCTAGATGAGCTGCTTGAGGCGTGCCCCAACGATCCTCTTGTTCCGTTCCTTCACATATCAGCGAGGTGGCAGAAGGAGCTGTTTCACGGCAGCGCTGAGTCATCCTATCAGGTGATATACGATGGCATCAAAAAAACCGCTCCCTACTACCAGGACATGATAGACAGGCACCCTGAAGACCAGAGATTTAATCTCTTCCTTGGCTCTTTGTATGGACTGAAGGCCAGGGTCGACCTAGCTAACTCCGATTGGATGGCGCTGGTAATATCCGGGGCCAAGGGATTCAGCTACATCAATGAGGCAAAGGACAATGATCCTGATCTTCATGATGTTGATATGCCGATAGGAACCCTTGAGTATTTCCTCTGCAAATCATCGTCACCGCTTCAGGTACTCGGGAGTGTATTTGGCCTTGGATCTGACTGCGAAGAGGCCATCACCAAGCTTGAAAATGCATCGCAGAATGGCGAGCTGAGCTGGATAGAGGCAAGAAACGTTCTCAGCCACGCGTATCTGTATCTGGAGAGGGACCTCCAGAGGGCTGTGGGTGTAACCAGCTCCCTTGCAACAAATTTCCCTGGACATCCATTTTTTATGTATCTCCACGCCGAGACACTTGTGAAACTTGAGAGGTACACAGAGTACCAGAGCATCCAGCCCAGGCTTAAGCGTTTTATATCAGGTGGCCCTGTGAATCAGAGGCAGGAGTGCAGAGACAAGTTTAATTATATTGAGGCGCTGAGACACTTTCAGCTTGGCAGCTATGAGAAGGCCATCCTCAGCGCATCTGATGTTATAGATGGATACGACAACGAGTTCAAGTGGATACTTGGGTACGCTCACTTTATAAGGGGAAAGTCCCTTGATATCATCGGAAAAAGGGAGCAGGCGGTATCAGACTATAAAAACGCGGAGGGCTACCTGGAGAGATACCCTGAGCAGCTGGAGGCCCTTAGCCTCATTGAGCGTCCCTTCTCCGCAGAATAAAAAATAAAATCACGCTCACAAGAAGCCCTGGGTACATCGGGTCAACGGAGTCACCCCCAAAGAGGAACCACAGAAGCGTCACCGATAGCGGCGCAAGCATAAGAGCAAGTGGATTCCTTGTATCCACCCGATATAAACTGCACAAAAGTGGAACCAGAAGCGCGGATACGGCAAAGGAACCAGTGACATACCATATATCAATGGCATTCTTGAAAAAAGTAGCTAAAATTATCGAAATTAGCCCTGAAACCACAATTCCATACCTAACGTAGAGCATCTCGCTGTCATGTGGCTGCCCAAGTAAGCGCGGAAGAATGTTCCTCCCAATAGTGAAACCTGAAATAAGAATAAAGCTGTCTATCGTTGACATCACAACAGACAGCAGCGAAATAACAAAAATGCCCTGCGCAACAGGCGGAAGAGATATCGATACAAGGTCGAGGTAGGGGCTGTGGGTCACCTCAGGAATCAGCGCAGCGGCGTACAGACCAACTGAAATAGATACAAGGTCAAATACGAACCAAAGAGAAACCGATAGCAGTATGCCCCTGCGAACGGTTTTCACAGATTGCCCCGCAAACGCCCGCTGGTAGAAGTTTGGGTCAATGAAGGTCACAAGCGCGATGAAGCCCCAGACGATGATGTAGCTCCAGTCCATAGAGCCAGGGAAACTCAGCATAGCAGATGGCAGACTTGAGGAGAGGAACTCGTAGCCGCCGTGCCTCGTGTACAGAAAAATAAGGGTACCCAGAAAGCCGCTGTACATCAGCGCAAACTGAAGCGCGTCTGTTCTAATGACTGATGAGAATCCACCTCGGATGGTGTAGATAACCGAGAACCCGGTGCAGAGTATAACCCCATGGAGCATATCTATCCCGTACAGAAAACCAAAAATCGTTGACAAAATTTTTATATATGGAGCAGGTGATGCCAAAAAGAGAATAACCACAGCGGAGACCAGCGCGGCTCTCCACCCGAACCTGGACTCGATGGCCTCTGGTATCGTTTTAAAGTCTCCCTCAGCTACTCTGGGAACGACTATATACGCATAGAAAACCGCAGCGATGTAGTAGAACAATCCAAAGACAAGGATGGTGGAGGCTCCGTTTATGTAGCTGAATCTCCCAATCTCAAGTATGCCGCCGTACCACGTGCTAACCAGGGTCATCACAAACGCAGGCAGCGTAAGTCTTCTTGATGCAAAGATATACTCTGTGGAACTGGCTGGGGACCTTACAATTAACCCAAGGGCAGCTACCCCAATCAGATACACAGCGACCAGCGCATGATCAGTAGAGCCAAGCACTAGATTCCGTAGCTTAGAGTGACGCCTATGTGCCTGGGGTCACCGTATGAGGTGTAGGACTTTCTAAAAAAGTGAGGGGGCTCATTCGGGGGGGGCTCAAGCGAAAAGTAGTAGCCCCTCATCACGTGTCTCTCATCAAGGATGTTCTTCATCCAAACAGATATCTGCATCTTCCCCCTAGAGAACCCGAGGCTCCCATTTACAAGTTGATAGGGGTTAGACTTAAAATCGTACTGATCCTCGTAGTAAAAATCAAGCATCACGCTGTGCTCGATGCGGAGATACGCACCGCTCTGGTGGCTGTACTCAAAGCCAGCCGATGCAGAGAACTCAGGTGCGTGGGCCTGCTCCCTGTTTCCTATCGTGCTTCCCAGAAACTGATACGAGTCGATGTGGCTCTTTAGTATCGCGAAGCTGTCGTAGAAGTGCAGCCTTTCAAATATCATCATTTTCATTTCTCCCTCAATGCCGTAGCTGCGACCGCTCTCTGCGTTCACGGTATAGAAGTCAAAGCTTGCGGGGTCACTTGGGTTCAGCTGGTATGAGAGTCTAACCTGTGGATTCACTCTGTGCATGTAGAACGCGCTTACAGAGATAGACTTATCTTCGTCCTCGTATCTCATTCCGGCCTCGGCGTTGTACGCGTCCTCCTGTCCATAGTCACGAAGCTCAATCGGCAAGTCATCAACCTGACCGATGTTGATGCTCTGGTTTACGCCCTGGCTTTTATATCCCTTTGATGCGGATGCGCTGTACAGGAGATTGTCGCTCAGCGCGTAGGAGAGCTCCAGCCTTCCTCCAAATAGAGTGGAGGTGAGCTCATGCTCAAACTCACCTGCCTCGTACCCGTAGAACGAGCTTGAAAGCATGTCTTTCACGGTGTTGCTCTCAACGCGAGCCAGCAGGCCAAGCTTAATCTTATCAGTTAGAGTAAACCTGGATGAGAGGTAGCCAGCGGTGCTTATAATATTAAATTCAGAGCCCATGTAGTCAGCGCTCCCACCAAAAAGCCAGCCAAATCGGCTGTCAATTTCATTGAGCTGGGAGTGGTACACACCTGCGCTGAGGTTCTTTAGCGTGACTCTAAGCTCGTGGGTTTTGTTTGTTCTTGCTCTGTTGGTGCTGTCTGTGAATGTGTATGGGTAGTACCCCCAGAGGAAAAGCCCCTCATCTGCAAAGTCAAAGGCGCCGCTGGATTCGGTCCAGCTGTATTCATCCTCCCACATCTGCTGGTTGCCCCAGTCTCCATCGTAGCTGTACACCACATCGCTTTTGAGGCTGCTGTGTATGTATGTGGCCCTGAGGTCGCTGTTTATTTTGTACTCTGCATTAATTGACACCGCATCCATCCTCTGGCTGTCTCTTCCTAGGTAGTCGCTCTGTGTCTCAAAGCCATTATTGTCAACGGTCCAGACGTCGTAGCCGTTGTCCATATCAGCGTGGTGGTAGGCGGCCTTCACCGCCAGAGCATTACTCGGCGTGAATAGAAGCTTGTACCTCACAGAGAACTCATCTCTTTTGTTGCTGTTTGTTATGTTGTGGTGGAGGTTCCTCCTGAACCCATCTGATTTGGTTGTCTGCACAGAGAGCCGGTGATACAGATTTCTTACAATTGGACCGCTGTAGAATGTGGAGCTGCTTATGTAGCTGTCGGTTCCAGATGACACCGATGCCCCGTAATCAAAAAATGGAGTGGGGTCGTTGCTTGCAAGGTTGATGGTCCCGGCCATTGCATTCGCGCCAAAGACAGTGGAGTGGGGGCCCTTGAACACATCAATCTGACGCAGGTCGTTCAGCGTGCCCGCGCTACCCATCCCAGATAGATTTATATCATCTATTACATACCCCACGTAGAAGTGTGGGGCTCCCTCACCTGCAAACTGACTAAGCTCACCGATTCCCCTGACCTGGAAGTACCTGGCTCTGGAGGTGCCGCCGCTTGAGTTTAGATTTGGCACCATCGAAACGATATCCTCAAGGTGATTGTGCCCAGATAGCTCCGCGTCAACCGGAAGAACAGTCGATACGCCGATGCTCTCCATCAGCGACTTGAGCTGCATGCCATCAACAACCTGAATCTCGCTCACCCTGACGCTCTGGGGGTGAAGCGTGATTGTCTCACCGATATCATCTATTGGCACTCTCTGTGTGGCGTATGAGATGTGCGACACCGTCACAATCTCCCTTGGATGCGCGGTGAGTGAGAACTCTCCCAGCGCGTTGCTTATCGCCCCGCTTGCCTGGGTGTAGATGTGCGCGCCCTCAACAGGAACTCCATCGGATGACTGGACTCTTCCGCTGACTTCAATTGAGTCAGAGGAGTGCAGCGCTGAAACTGTGAATATTAGTAAGGTAAGTATGTATTTCATTTTGTTTTCCTCCGCTAGCATTATCTAGTTCAGGTTTATAAGGGTATACTCTCAGCCGTGGGGCACCCCTAACAGCAAACAAATTTAAATATAAATTTTGCACTTTGAAAGAATATTGATTAATTTGTGCACAGTTCAACCCAAAAAAATATAGGAGAGACATCGCGATGACACGTCTAGTTCACTTTTTATTCCCGGCTGTTCTAACGGCCTTTATGTTCTCGGTAGACTATGAAACCGAGATTCAGCCAATTTTTAATACAAGCTGCATAGGTTGCCACAACACCGGTTCAAACACCTACAGCAATCACCAGCTTGACCTAACCTCCTACTCCGGGCTTATGCTTGGTGGAGAGAGCGGCCAGGTTATAACACCGGGTGACTCAAGTAGCAGTATTCTGTACAATGAAATTAATTCGGGTGCCATGCCACCATATGGATCTGGATATGACCCACTAGGCTATGAAATTGGGTTAATTTCCCAGTGGATAAATGAAGGTGCCCTTGAGGAAGAGGAGACCTCTGATGACGGTGGCGGAGATGCAGGCGACCCAGCAAACTTTGACTGCCAGCTTGACTCCGATTGCCTGGACGGCGAATTTTGCGCCGTTGAGTGCTTCTCTGGGCCATGCGGATTAGATGACTCTGAGGCTGAGGGAACAGTTGGCCAGTACTGCCAGCCTTGCGATGAGTGTGAGTCAGACCAGGATGCGGTTTCAGGTAACTGCGATGCATGCGGAGGAACAAGCGATGATGGCGGAGATGACGGCGGATCCGATGAGCTCCCTGAGTGTCTGCTGGACTGCGAGGGCATAGACACGCTGATTGATATTATGGAGAACCAGGACTACGATGGCTTATGTCAGCTGTACGTCTCCTGGGGCTTATGTGTTGACGACTGCACTGAAGACGTCTTTAATTTAACGATATACAGGACCAGTGTGAGGACTGCCTGTCCGATCCCTACTTCGTCTGCTCAGATATCGATGTAGGTGGAGATGACGGTGGAGACGATGGCGCGCCCGAGTGCATGATGGACTGCGCGGGAGTTGACACAGTGGACCCTGAGGAAGATGCGAATGCCTTCTGCGAGTGGTACGTAGTTGCCTACGATGACACCACGTGCATGGACGACTGCGACGATGGGTACTACGGTGGAATAATGCAGCAGATATACGCTATGTGCGACTTGTGTCTTCCACTTGGGAACTGCGATGAAGTGTGGAACGGAGATGACTGCTCAGATTTAGACCAGAGCGAGTGCGAAGACAACGCAGACTGCAACTGGCTTGAGGATGATATGATGTGCGATGATCTGTATTGCTCTGACCTTGACCAAAGTGAGTGCGAAGTCAATGATAACTGAGAGTAGGATGG
>CAYNPP010000026.1:0-14327 GCA_964399095.1 uncultured bacterium
GTAGAAGGCTTAGCTGCTGCATCCTTATCTGTGAATTTTAATGCTAAGTCTATTTTTAGTTCTCCAGCTGGTAGTGGCTCTAGTGAATTTATTAATTTTGGAATTTCAATAGGGTACCCGGTTCTTTTCTAGGATTTCCATTAGAATAAATAAATCTACCTAGCTAAATATAAAAATTCTATCTATTTGAATAGGCTTCCCACATGGATGATATTATATCATCTATACTCTTTTTGGGGTTCCAATTAAGTACTTTTTGAGCTTTGTTGTAACATGAAACTAATTCTGGGGGATCACCCACTCGACGATTTGATATTTTATAAGAAATCTTTTGTTTTGAAATTTTCTCGACAAGCTTAATTACCTCCAAAACTGAATTACCCTTACCAGATGACAGATTAATTATATCGCTATTATTATGTTCTAAATAGTTGATTCCTTTGACATGAGCCTCAGCTAAATCTAGGACATGCACATAATCTCTTATACATGTACCATCTTTTGTATCATAATCAGAACCGAATACTTCAATTATTTTTTCTTTGTTCAATGCTCCCTCCATTAAAATTGGGAGTAAGTTCTCTGGATTTTTATCCTTATAATTTGATAAACGGTGATTTTTTGAATATCCCCCGGCATTAAAATATCTAAATGATAAATACTTCATTGATGAATTTTTCGTTATTAAATCTAAATAATTCTCAATGCAAAGTTTTGTGTATCCATAGAAGTTCATTGGTGCTGTTGGATGCTTTTCATCTATAGAGGAGTCCTTTGGATAGCCATAGACAGCCGCAGTGGATGAGAAAATGAATTTTCTAATTTTATACTGCCTAGCTTTTAAAATTAAATTAATTGATCCGACAATGTTATTTTCTAAATATCTTTTAGGATACTTTATTGATTCAGCTATTGATTTAAACGCTGCTAAATGAATAATAGATGATATTTTATTATTACTAAAAGTTAAATCTAAATCTGCATCATTTGTGATGTCTCCAATAATAAACTTTGCATTGGGGTGCAAACTTTCCCTAAATCCATTTGATAAATTGTCTAATACAATAACATTAAAATCAGATTCACAGAGTTTGTCAACTATATGAGAGCCTATATACCCCGCTCCACCTGTTACTAGGATGGTCTCCATCAATCAATATTTATCCTTAAATCCTATTTGATAGTACTCAATACCAATTGAGTTCAATTCATTTTTATTATAAATATTTCTACCGTCAAAAATAACCGGCGTTTCCATTGCTTTTATTATTTTTTTATACTGAGGATTCTTGAATTCTTTCCATTCCGTTAAAACAACCAATACATCTGATTTAAGTAATGCGTCATACTTGGTTTTATAGTAATGTATTTTATTACAAAAAATATCTTTAATTTTATTAACGGCCTTGGGATCATAAACTTTAACAGTGATATTATTTTTTATTAGTTTTCTTATCATGTATAAGCTAGGGGCCTCTCTTATATCATCTGTCTCAGGTTTAAATGAAAGTCCCCATATCGATACTGTTTTAGAATCTTTAGCGCAGGATTCTAAGTAATTTAGAAGTCTATTTGTAAAATGTATAATTTGCTTAGAATTAACCTCAATGGTTGCATTGATAATTTTTGGGTTATATCCCCTATCTGTAGATACTTTACTAAGAGAGGCTAAATCCTTAGGGAAGCAACTACCGCCATATCCAACGCTTGGATAAAGATATTTATATCCAATTCTAGAATCAGCTCCCATCCCTCTACGCACATCATTAACATTTGCGCCAACAACTTCACATATTCTTGAAATTTCATTCATAAATGAGATTCTAGTCGCAAGCATTGCATTAGATGCATATTTTGTCATTTCTGAACTCAATACATCCATTCCAATAAATTTTGTAGTTGATAGAGAAAACGGTTTATATAAATTTTTTATAATTTGAACTGAAGATTTATTTTCTGCTCCTATTATTATTCTCTCTGGATTAAGAAAATCTGATACAGCATTTCCCTCTCTTAAAAATTCAGGATTATTTACTACACTAATCTCCAAATCCAAGTTTCTTTTTTTAATATTTTCCTTAATAATATCTCTTATTCGAAAAGTTGTTCCTACTGGGACTGTTGACTTTACAATAACTAAAATCTCTGATTCAATTGTTTTACCTATGTTCTCAGCAGCTGCAAAGATATAGGTTAAATCAGTTTCACCATTTGAGAGCCCCGGCGTTCCAACCGCTATAAAAATAATATCTTTATTATCGCATATTTTTTTAATATCATTTGAAAATGATAATTTTGAAGATTTAATCCCATCTAAAATTTTATTTTTTAGCCCATGCTCATAGATATTGACAATACCCTTTTGCAAATCACTAATTATATTTTGATCTATATCATAGCATACAACTTCATTCCCCACATCTGAGAAGCAGGCCCCTGTAACTAAACCAACATATCCTGTTCCTATTACACCTATTTTCATATATTCTCTACTCAATTAAAATGTATAATTTAATTTAAAATTATGTTTAAGATTTTCCTCAGCGCTTAATGAATCATTAAATTTGTGGATTCTATACGATAAATTATAATAAATATCTAATCTACTAAATAAATAAAAAGAAATTTCAGTTGAAACATCACAAGCATATAAAATAGGATCTAAAGGAAATGAATATTTTTCATCTACAAAAATATTCTCAAGATTTGAATCACCGTTACGAGAGAGCTCTAAATCAAATTTAATAGTAGATGGATAAAATTCAAATAATGATAATGATGATTTGATGGATTCATAGGAATTATATGGATAGCCAATTCCCTTAAGCTGATAAGTATAATTCTCATAATCTCGAAATGATGTATATGTTTGGTTGCTTATTTTTGTATAGACAAGCGACAATAAGCTCTCTTTAATAAAAAAATCGGCGATAGAGTATTTTGAAATAAAGCCTAGCCTATGTGGAGATTCAAGCGTCTCATTAGGATGATCATTATTTAAAATATAATCGTCTACCAATAACTCAAAAAAAATAGAGTTTTTATTAAAGATATTATATAAAAGTGATAGCTTCAATAATACATTCATCTGAATATTACTATTCCTTTGATCTGCGTAAAAAAAGTTGACTGGATTAATAAATGGACCTTCAAAAGATTGATTAGGTCCACCATATATAACAGATTGAGAGAAGCTGCATTGAAATTTTTCTGAAATTTTTAAATCAATATTTTGAAATCCAAAAAATCTTTTTGAATTTTGTGTAGAATCCGCAGGAATTACAATGCCCTGAGAATCCATAGCATCTATCTTGTCATTAAGTCTTGAAATGAAAAAGGAGTATTGAGTTTTCTGTCCTGAAAGTATCATCCCATAATGATCAAAGGAATATGGGTTGTTAGAAAATATCAAACTATATTCATTAACTATGCCAAAATTCCTATTTACCCTTCCAGCAAAAAATTCTAAATTATTATAATTTGTTAGCATATAGGAGTCTCTTATATGTCCTGTTAAAATAGATTCTTTATCTCCATGAAAATATTCATCTGAAATAAATCTTTTATCAAAATCCGTATGTATCTTTAAATATGTATTATCAAAGGAAATTAATGAAGCAACTCCTGCATAAGGTTTAAATCCTATAGAGTCTGATAATGTGAATCCAGGATAAAGCATGAAATTAACTTCTCTTTGAATAATATTTTCTAAAATAAGGTTTTTCTCTATAAAAGATTTCTTATGCTTTGAATTAAGCAAAATTTTATCTATCTCAGAAGATTTATATGGTTGACTAAATATAAATAAGTTATCATAGCTGTTATTTGCTATTATATTATATTCAATAAACTCATAGTCATTAGAGTTTGGATCCATTGAAAAATAGATACTATTCCCATAAAGAGGGGTCAAAATTATAAAAAATAATATTATTATCATTTTATTAATTACTCCTTGCTCCCTTTATTATAATATTCACAAGTGCCCTAAAAAAATATCTTATATCAGTTATGATTGGAGATTTTAATTTAGACTTAAGATACACTCTTTCACTTTCTAAAATTTCTTCAAAATTATTTGGCATATCTGCATAATATGGAGGAATTAATCCTGGTTTAAATTTAACTCTTTCATCTTGTAACTCTTTAGGATATTTCTGAAAATAATCCTTACTAAGGGGTCTAACTCCTACAATATTTAATTCTCTCTTAAAAAAATTAATTAACATTGGCAATTCATCAATCCAAAACCTTCTTAAAAATTTTCCCCAGGAAGTTACTCTAAAGTCATCCTTTACTTTCCCAGAGGGATCCAGCTTATTTTCAGTAGTTGCAAGTTCTTGGCAATATTCAGAGTATGGATACATTGTTCTAATCTTATACACCCCAATAACCTTTCCTAAATGCCCTATTCTTCTCATTTTAAATAACATTCCATATGATGCGTCCATATCAAATATTGGTTCTGTTTTTTTTCTAGAAATAATATAAAGTAAGTTGTTGTACTCAAAATATTCTTCTATTTTAAACCCGCATGAAATGATTCTACCAAGAATTTCTGTCTTAGACATTACTCTGTTATGACCTTTTGTTAATAAAAAATATATTTGTTTAAAAACTGGTATTTTTGGAATAACACGCTTATATATAAAATCTATTAGTAAAAATATATTTTTAAAACCCCATAGAATTTTTTTATAATTTCTTTCATGTCTTTCATTTAAGGTTTCTGCACATGATAGATATATCCCTCCAATATCTAACCTGCTATTTACCTGTTCATGAAATTTATTTATTCTACGAATATTATTTATCCGAGCAAGATTCATAATCATATTAGTATTGATACTTATATTTTCAATATTAAATATATTAGTTGTGTCAAAGATAAAATCAGATTTGCTATCAAAATTATAATATTTTGATACCCTATCTTTTATCTCATTGGGTAATTCATATTTCATTTTATATGTATCTTTTATTTTTTAGTATGATGAGATATTTAATTGAATTCTTTATTTTTTGAAAAATAAGATTCTTGATCCAAGGTAAAAAACTATTATCCCATCTTTCTGGATGTATATTAAAAATCAAATTATCTGGAAATTCTTTTAGATTACTAATAATTTCTTGTGTGGATTTAAAATTAAATTTATACCTCGAATCAACTTTATCTCTAATACTAAATTTATGCCCATCCCATCTTCTTCCAGTATCAGTAAAATATGCAAAATCATTATAATTTAAATCAAAATAAGGTTCTCCAATTATACCTAGGTCATTATAGCTATATTTCTCCCAAATAATTCTGTTATCATATTTTGATAGAGGACTACCATGCATACAAATTGTGTGTATATCAAAATCTTTTCTAAGTATTGATAAGTTATTACAGAAACTTAAATATGCTTTATTAATCAAATTTTCTCTATCTAACAACTTATCTTTATTTGACTTTACAACTAAATCTACATCTTCATAATGATATCCAATCTCATGTCCCATTTTAGCTATTTCACTTATAACCTTCACATCATAGCTTTCGGGGACAATTCTAAAATAATAGCTGGCTTTGATATTTAATTCAGATTCTATTTTAGCGATTTTAAGAGCATTAAAAGGTTTCCTGTCTACATCATGACGTATAATAATATTTCCATTCTTGCTGTGCATATTATCTCTATTTAAACTAATAAAATCTTTAAATGTAATAATACTTGATTTCTTATTTCTCAATGCTTCTATTAAATCAATATATATGGTATGGCTAAAATCTATCAAAATAAACTTTTAATAATTTTACACATTTTGGCTGCTACATTTGTTCCAAATACATCATTTTGACTATCGACTGGATTAAACAACTCTATTTTTTGAATAAAATCATCATCATATGGATTAACTAATTGATTCCATCCTTCTTCTATTGTTTCAAGCCATTCAGTTTCAGTCCTTATTGTGATACATGGTTTTTTTAACAGGTATGCTTCTTTTTGTATCCCCCCAGAATCAGTTATTATTTTTTTTGAAGATTTTTCTAAAAAAAGAAAATCTAAATAACTTACTGGATCAATGACAATTATATTCTCAAGTGTTTGATTTATATAATTATCAATTATACTTTTTGTTCTAGGATGTACTGGGAAAATAATGGGTGAGTTTAGTTCATTTAATCTACTAAGAATTAACTTTATTTTATTGGGGTCATCTACATTATAGGGTCTATGAAGTGTTAATAAATAATAATTTTCTTGAATCCCAATTTGTTTTATTATTTCTGATGAATTGGTTGCTTTTTTTATATTATTTTTTAAAGCATCGACCATTATATCACCAGTTAAATATGTTGATTCTATGAGCCCTTCATTTTCTAAATTTTTTACGGATGCTTTTGTTGGTGCGAACAAATAATTAGAAATATTATCAGATATAATTCTATTTATTTCTTCAGGCATTGTTCTATTAAAACTTCTTAATCCTGCCTCAATATGAATGATTTTAATATTAAGTTTAGACGCGACCAATGCGCCTGCAAGTGTTGAATTTGTGTCCCCAAATATAATTAATAAATCTGGATGAACTTTACCGATTATTTCTTCTAGGGAAATCAACATTCTTCCAACTTGATTCCCATGTAACCCCCCATTTATATTTAAGTTGTAATCAGGCTTTGGAATCTCAAGATCCTTGAAAATATTTTTTGACATATTTTCATCATAGTGCTGTCCAGTGTGTATAATTATTTCATTAGAAAATTTTCTAATTTTACTAGATAGAGGTCCTAACTTTATGAATTGTGGACGTGCACCTACTATAGATACTATTTTCATTTCAATTCCTTTTTTATTATTCAACTAATATCTTATTTAAGTGAATTTATAATAAAAAACATTCTTTCATTTATGCTACCAACGTCATCGTAATAATTATCTCTTTTGTGCAACCATTCCGTTTTATTATTACTATTTAAAATAAATTTTTTTATAGAACACATAGCATCATCAAAATTATTAAAGTTTTGTAATAATTTATATTTTTTTTCTAAAAGAATAAAATTTGACATATCATTTTTACCTACAAATGAATTATATCTTATAGCAGGTGTTCCCAATAAAGCAGATTCTGTAGCCATAGTTTGAGAGTCTCCAATATATAAAGTGGCATAATGTAAAATATGATGTATTTTTGATTCTGGAATATTCATTCTGTATTTTTCAAGCTCTATTGGCAAATCTCCTTCTGAAGAAATATATACATCTCCAAACCTTGTAAGATATTGAACCAGTTCCATCTTTTGTTTTTTTGAAAATCCAAACTGATTTATATCATGACTAGCATCCCAACTAATAAATCTTAAAATATAATATGGCTTGTTGATTGAAAAACCGAGTTTTCTAATTATATTTTTATCTGCCTTAAAAATTGAGGGATGCAAGTATGAATCCTCAAAAAGTCCGGGCAATCTTTTGTGTTTAGTCCCATAATCTAAAGAATAGTTCTCTGGGGTAATAATAATAGAAGCTAGGGGTGCTACTATTCTTCTTGTAAGTGTGACAATCTCAGAGTCTGGTGTAATAACTGTATTTATTTTTTTAAATAAACTAATTATTGCAGCATACGGAGATGCCTTACTTACAATAATATTAATTTTATATTTACTTATAATTTTATAATAAGTATATAATAATTGAGGTAAAACAAAAAATTTTGAAAGAATTGATTTTCCGTATTTACCATAACTTATATAATCAACATTTTCATTATCTAATACCTTGAGCAGAACATCTTTATCTCTGGCTATAACTATAACATTATTTGATGGGGTTTTTTTTAATTTTAAAATCACCCTTTTGAACTGATAATAATGCTTGGGATGAGTTAACTCAAATAAATAGTTATTCATACTAATTACTGCTTATTGTAAGTGATAACACTTCTGACAAGTACCTATCTGCAAAAATATAATGTTCTTTTACTAGGCCTCTAACAATTGATGAAGGATTATTTACATGCGAAGTATTGATAATGTTAATCAAAATTTTAATTAATTATTCTTGAAAAATTTTATTAACTCTAGCTGGGACTCCTACTGCAATAGAATTATCAGGAATATCAGAAGTGACTACTGCTCCTGCTCCAATTATTGCCCCTTTCCCAATAGTTACACCAGGGAGAATGATTGCACCTACACCTATATGAGCACCATCTTTAATGATAACTTTTCCTTTCTTTAGCGGGCAATCCATTACAGGAATATCAATTTTATAATATGAGATATCCCTTTCATGGCATAGAATTATGACTCTAGCTGTGACCCAAACATTTTTTCCTATTTCAAGCAAATAAGGATATGAATCATCAATTTGAGCTGATCTGCTTATTTTTGAACCTTTTCCTATTTTAACTCCTCTTAATCTATGCATAAAAGTGGTTATATGTGATGGAAAAGTGAATGGTATAATTATTGATAACACTCTAATCCAAATGCCTGAAATGATTGAAGATATTGTTCTATTGTTTTGCAATTATATATCTAATGTTTATTCACTTGTAGGTATTTTACCATATAATTGATTTAGTGTTATGTTTTTCATATTATGTTAATTTTGATATAATATTATATCAATTACTATTTTTATATTTATTATCTGAATTTTATTTTCAGTAAAGGTCTTAGTATTTTTTTTAATTTACTAGAAGCGTTAAAATAAAATTTATAAAACAAATTAATTATTGATAATACTCTTTTTTGTTTTATAATATATTTTTTATTTTCATCAACTAATTTATCAAATTCTTCTGATACATAAGCATATAGCTTAATATCTAACTGATTTTTCTGAAGCACCAATTTACGATCTTCTTCACTTATTATATCCATTGTCAATGTTTTTCTACTAACTTTTCTCTTAACAAAATATGGATAGCTCCAATTTAAATATTTACATATTAATAATAAAGCCTCTTCAAATCTTTCTGTGATAGCAACCATAAAAAAGTGATCCTCAATATTTTTTAAAGCATTATTGAAAATATCTTTTTCTTCTACATTCTCTCCTGCTAGTGCTCTTGTTTGTCCATTATTACCTTGAAAATGATATTTGTCAACATTTTCAATAAAATCCTTAAATGTTTTCCTCTCATCCTTGGGAAACCATTCTCTATCACGACTAGTTACCTCATTATAGAATGAAATCATTCTTTCTATAGGATTACGTACTAGTCCGAAATAATATGTATCACCATCAAAATATTTATGTGCTCCAAAATACATGTGTCCTCTTAAAAGCTTAATCTTATTTCTATCAGAGGGGTTCATTTTAACAAAGTTTTCTACGGGACCTGTTTGATACCCTTCTTTTGCTATTTGGAATATTTTATCTGAACTATACTGATTGTCAATAATTTTTTTAACTGTATTTCCCCCGGTTCTAAGCATATGAAAGAAAATTATGTGATTATACTTTTTCTTTTTAATTTTATTTATGTTTTTACTAAATAACATTTGATATTATAAATTTATGTTTACCGGATTGAGGAGTATCAATTTGATTAAGATAGTTCAAGGAAATATCAACATCATTACCACAATGATATTTCAATATTTCAATAATTTGCTTTTCTTCATTAATTTTAAATTGTTTATTTACTACAAGATTAACATCTAGGGAATTAGGATAATTTTGGACTAACTGATATTTAATTAAATTAAATTTTCTAAATATTAATGTGAACGCTGGTCCTGCCAAGATATTTCCATTAGAAAATCGTATTCTTTCAGTAGTTCGACCAATTATTTTATTTATTTTTAAAGTATTTCTACCACAATCACATTGACCCTGATCTGTGATTTCAGCAAAATCTCCAGGAGCATATCTAATTGTTGGCATTGCATAGTTTGTTAAATTAGTATAAACTAATTCCCCAATTTTCTTACCATCATAATTTTTTTCAATATTAACTATTTCACAAATGCTAGATTCAAATGATACATGATAACCTTTACTGAAATCACATTGGCTTGCGTGTGCTCCTGCATCAGCACAACCATACTGATCAAATACTTTGCAATTAAATATATCTTCTATGAAAATTTTATGTTCTGACTGCAAAACTTCAGCAGTAGTAAAAATTGATTTAATATTTAATTTTTTATTATTTTTTTTGATATACTCTGCAAATGATAAAATTGAAGTGGGGTAGCCCCTAAGAAAGTTGATTTCTTTTTGTTTAATTATATTAAAATACTCCTCTAATATTGTATTATTGTAATGCGTAGTAGATAATGGAACAAATCCATTAATATAATTCCATATTTTCCTTTTTATATCTACGCCTTGATTTGGGATTAAAGATGCACCTGCAAGAAATGCCATTTTATTTCCAATTTTATAGTTTCCATAGCTCCAATCTCTATATTTTAATGCCCACCCTAAACCCCAACTATTTTTATCACTAAAATATTTTAATGGGACACCTGTTGTTCCTCCTGTGCTACGAAGCATAGGCGAATATTTTTTAATATTTGATGATTTCATACTCTTTAGATTATTAACTATATCCTGCCTCCTTATTATTGGCAACAATGATAAATCATTTAAATCAATCTCTCTTATATCTATATCATAATTTAAATAATATTGAGTATTATTAAAGGCATGATTTAACAATCTTTTGAGTTGAATGTTTTGATAATTATTAATCTGGTCAGAGTCCCACTTCTCACTGTCTTTAAAGGATTCAATCCATTTGCAAATATTGGAATTTGAAAAATAATCAAGTATCTTAAATCTATTCATTTACAATTTTTATAATTTTTGACCATTTGTTAGTAGCTATATTATATGAATAGTTATCAATAATTATTTGTCTTGCCCTAGCACTCATATCTCTATAGGTATCATCTGTAATAGATAACGCTTTTAACATTATTTGATCTATCTCTTCATTCGAATTAATTAAAAATCCACTCACTTCATTTTGTACTATATCTTTAATATTACCAACATTTGTTGAGATGGGTACATTCCCATTGCTCATAGCTTCCATTAATGCGCAAGGCAATGCCTCAGACTTAGAAGCCATAATAAAAAATTTAGATTTATCAAGAAACAACTTTATATCTTTATGAAAACCTAAAAAATCGACATTCTCTGAGATATTCAATTTAATGGCTGTTTTTTGTAGCTTTTCTAGCATTATACCTGAGCCAACTATTGCCATTTTTTGATTTTTGAGTTTATTTTTAACTTTTGAAAATGCTAATAAAATTTTATCTATATTTTTTATTGGATGCAATCTTCCGGTAAAAATAAAATCATACTTGTAGTCTTTAGATTGAGGTATAAAATATTCTGTATTAATTGTACTATGTAAAATATTTATTTTGTGATTATTTAATCCTAAATTTTTCCAGAAATTTTTTGATTGCTTCCCAGGGACATTAACAAACAAAGCCTTGCTTAAGATATGCATAATAATTTTACTAAATATTTTATTCTTTTCTGCATATTTCTGAACATACAATCCTGTTTGGCAAACTATAAAAGGTTTTCTTGTGATTAAATGAGCAAAATATGCAAAAAATGCATGTGGTATCATATGGTATGATATTATCAAATCTATTTTATAATAAAAGATATAGTAAATTAAATAAAAAGGAGTAAATAATAAGTTAAATATTGAATACTTACATAGTTTTGGTAATATCAGATATTCTGTTTTATTGATTGTTTCAAATGTATTTTTTCTTGCAAAATATATTTTTTGAATCTGTTTACATCTTGATAAAGGCTCCACCTTTGCTTGTAAAGTTCCAGGTCCCATATTAGCTGTAATTAAAATGTTCATTTAATACCTAATTAATTACAGAATAAAACATATCAATGTATTTTTTCTGAACTTTCAATAAATCAAATTCATTGTTAATATATTTTTTTAATTCTACTGTCATTTCATTTTTTTTATGATCATTTAGATTTATTGCTTTCTCCATCACCGCCTCCAAGGCATTAACAGAATCTGGAGTAAAAAGAAAACCATTTTTCCCATCTTCAATATGTTCGCTAAATCCCCTTAGATTAGAAGCTATAGGAAGAATCTGATAATTAAACCCAAGCATCAACGGGCCACTTTGGGTTACCTCTCTATAAGGTAAAATAAAATAATCTGCACTACTAAATAAATCAGGGAATTCATCTTTATTTAAATAATAAATCTTGAGATTAAAAATATTTTTATTTTTTATCAATTTCTCATATTGATTAAAATCATCACATTTGCCAGCGATTGTAACTTTAAAATTATCATATTTTTTACTAAGTTTCTCAGCAGCTTGTATTAAAATATCTATACCCTTATAATAAAAAATTTTCCCAAAGAACAAAAAATTTATATTACTAGAAATCCCTTCCTCTTTATTCTTATTTCTCGGTAAATCAGATCCAATCAGATAAAGTCGAATAACATTAATATTTTTATGCGGGTAATCCTCTCTCATCATTTCAGCTTGATCATATGAAAAAAGTTGATAGTTTTTGAAAAATTTAAGATACATAAATTGGTAAAATTTTTCACTCCTCTTGAAAGAATTTTTATCATATGGATGTAATTTATAATCTAGGATAGAGAATATAACTTTATTGGAATTTAGTAATAGGCATGTAAATATTGCGAAATAAGGACTTCCAAAGCTTTCAATATAAATTATATTTGGATTAAACTTTATAATATCAAGCACATTAATAAAATCTTTAATCATCATAAATGGATTACTTGCTCTTCTTGTGGTATAGTCAATTATTTTTAGTTTTATATGGTGTTGTTTACAAAAATAAATTATATCATCAATTGAATAATTTGTATCAATACTATGATTTATGATGAGAAAAACTTCAAAATCATTCAAAAATCCGAGTAATATATCTTTTTCTCTATTCCAAAAATGTTTCCCCCCATTAATAAAAACTAACTTTTTTTTATCTCTTACCAATTTAAACCTATATAATTTTTATGTTTTTTTAACGAATCAACTCCTACTAGATCTATAATTATTGTAGAATCAGGGATTCTAACATTAATTAGCTCCTTATCATCATTTGGAATAACTATTACATCTGAATTAGATAAAAATTCATCGGTGTTATTTGTCATTAAAGATGAAATGTGTGGTAGTTTTTGTTCGATATAGCTCTTATTATTTCCAATAATTTTTGAGAGAGAGACAAATTTATCATAAATAATGATATCATTGTCATTTTGTATTAATTTTTCTATTATATCAATTGCAGGGCTGTATCTGAGATCATCTGTCCCTGCCTTAAAGCTTATACCATAAAATCCTATTTTATTTTTTTTAATACTTAGAATTAAATCAAGTACAACCTTTTTATGATATTCATTGCTAGTATGTATTGAATCAATCACCGGAGTTAAAACACTATGATCTCCTGCTAATGTCTTTAGTGCTCTTAGATCTTTAGGAAGACATGACCCTCCATAAGCAAATCCTGGACGTAAATATCTTGCAGAGATATTAAGTTGATTGTCCAAACAAAATATTCTCATTAATTCCTGAGAATTAATATTAATCTTATTTGAAATATTACCAATTTCATTTGCAAAAGCAATTTTTAGTGCATGGAATGAGTTATTTATATACTTAATCATCTCAGCTATTTTTATATCTACAACTTCCAATGGAGCATTAACTTCACTATAAATCTCTTTAGCAATATTTATAGATTCAGGATTATCTGTACCAATTAAAGTGAATGGTGGATTAAAATAATCTTTTACAGCACTTCCCTCTCTAAGAAACTCTGGATTTGATACTACAGAAAAATCTTTTTTTGATTTTTTCCCTGAAACTTCTTCAATTATTTTACAAACTTCTTTATTAGTCCCAGGTTGGACCGTCGAACGAATTAGAATGGTATGAAAAGTATTCTTAACTCTAATAGACTCCCCAATCTGTTTTGCTGTATTATATATATATGATAAGTCAAGATCACCTTTATCAGTAGAAGGAGTTCCTACGCATATAATTGTTGCGTCGGTACAACTAATCGCCTCTGAAAAATCAAGGGTAGCCTTGATTCTATTTTTTCTAAATCCTTCCTCTATAATTTTATCTATATCTTTTTCAATTATAGTTGGGATTCCTTTATTTATCTGATTTACTTTTAAAGGATTCACATCAACACCAATCAAATTATGTCCATTCTTTGATAAACATCCTACACTAACACACCCGACATATCCAAGTCCAAAAACACTTATATTCATTATACTTCTTCCCTTAATTATCTAATCTTTATTTGTTTCCC
>CAYNPP010000027.1:0-14242 GCA_964399095.1 uncultured bacterium
TACTTGTAAAATTGCTTCTTGAAGTTCTATATCTTGATTTAATAAAATTCTTTTTTTGAAAGTTTCTAATATTTCATTTTTATTCTTACCAACTACTGATAATATAAATGGAAATCCAAACTTATTTTTATACTTTGTATTAAGATCATTAAATTCAAAGTATTTTAGTGGTTATCTTTTAGGAATATATAGAAAAAAAATTTAATATAAAATTAATCATGAAAATTATTACTATTATAGGTGCTAGACCACAATTTATTAAGGCTTCACCTGTATCTAAATCATTAAAGCATGCAGGAATTGAAGAAATTATTGTTAACACAGGTCAACATTATGATTATAATTTATCCGATATTTTTTTTAAGAATTTAAATATTCCTAAAGCTAAATATAATCTAAATGTTGGATCTCAAACGCATGGGAAACAAACTGGAACAATTATTTCTAAATTAGATAATATATTAATACATGAAAATCCACATGCAGTTTTATTATATGGTGATACTAATTCAACTCTGGGGGGTGCTGTTTCAGCTTCAAAATTAAATATTCCAATAATTCATATTGAAGCTGGACTTCGATCATTTAATAAACAAATGCCAGAAGAAATAAATAGAATAATAACTGACCATGTTTCTTCTCTTTTATTTTGTCCCTCATCTTATTCAAAGACATTATTAAAAAAAGAAGGAATAATTGAGGGTGTTTTTATTTCTGGAGATGTAATGTTTGATATATTTAATTCTAATGAACATTTAATAAAACCAATTCAATCAAATGAAGATTTTGCATTATTGACAATGCATAGAGCAGAAAATACAACAATAGATAATTTGAATATTCGTTTTAATCAACTTGCAAAATTAGATATTAAAATTAAATATCCAATTCATCCTCGAACAAAAAATATAATTGAAATAAATAAAATTGTTATTCCGTCAAATATCAAAATTTTAGATCCTTTAGGATATCATGAATTAATGAATGTCGCATCAGCATCTAAGTTTATTGTTACTGATTCAGGAGGATTACAAAAAGAAGCATTATGGTTAAAAAAATATTGTATTACTATTAGACAGGAGACGGAATGGGTAGAAACAATTGAACAAGGTATAAATCAAATAGTAAAATTAACAGATTCAATAAATTTAAATTGGAAAAATAAAGATTTTAAAAATCCTTATGGAGATGGTTCTGCATCAAAAAAAATAGTATTACTGATTCAAGATTTTTTTAAATAAATTAAATATTATGTATAGTAGTATAATTGTGACAAATTATCTAAATAAAATTTTTTAATATTTAAAACTCTATTTTGTGGTATTAGAAATTTCAATATAAAAATTAGATTAGAAGAGAAATAAATAAAGGAAAATATTAAAATGTCTAAAAATTTTTTTTTGCATGAAACTGCAGTCTTGGATGAAAATGTAAAAATATCTTCAGGTACAAAAGTATGGCATTTTTCTCATATTCAATCAAATTCGTCAATTGGTGAAAATTGTTCTATAGGACAAAATGTAAATGTAGGGAATAATGTTATTATAGGTAATAATGTTAAAATTCAAAATAATGTTTCTGTATATGAAGGTGTAGAGCTTGAAGATTATGTTTTTTGTGGGCCTTCTATGGTATTTACTAATATTAAAATTCCTAGATCAGAATTTCCTCAAAGAGGGGCTGAATTTTACAAAAAAACATTAGTTAAAAAATCAGCGTCGATTGGCGCTAATGCAACAATTGTATGTGGTGTTACAATAGGAGAATATTCTCTTATAGGTTCTGGGTGCGTAGTAACAAAAGATATACCAGCCTTTAGTTTAGTTGTAGGTAATCCATGTAAAATTATTGGATGGGTCAGCAAAGAAGGTAAAAAATTACTTTTTGATAATGATGGAATAAGTGAGTGTGGGAAATATAAGTTTTCTAAAGATAAAGTTAAGTTGATTTGAAGAAAATTTTAGTAACAGGATCAGCAGGTTTCATTGGGTACCATCTAAGCAAATCATTGCTTGATGATGGTCTGGAAGTAATTGGAATTGATAATATTAATAATTACTATGATCAAAAACTTAAGAAGAATCGTCTTGAGATATTAAAAAAAAATGATAATTTCACATTCCATAAACTTGATATTTCAAATTATGAAAAATTATCTAAAATATTTAAAAAAATAAAACCATCAATTGTAGTTAATTTAGCTGCTCAGGCTGGTGTCAGATATAGCATAGAGAATCCTTTTGTATATGCTTCATCAAATCTAATTGGTTTTATAAATATTATAGAGTTATCTAAAAATTATAATGTTGAGAACTTTGTCTATGCCTCAAGTTCATCCGTTTATGGTGACAATGAGAAAATTCCATTTAATGTTAAGGACTCAACAGACACCCCTATATCATTGTATGGAGCAACTAAAAAATCAAATGAATTGATTGCTCATTCTTATTCACATTTATTTAACTTAAATACAATAGGCCTAAGATTTTTTACGGTTTATGGCCCTTGGGGTCGCCCAGATATGGCTATGTATATTTTTTGTAAAAACATTTCTTCTAACAAAAGCATAAAAGTCTTTAACCATGGTAATATGAATAGAGATTTTACATACATAGATGATATTGTTTCTGGAATCAGGTCTTCTATAGATAAGAGATATAAATATGAAATATTCAATCTTGGGAACAGTAAGTCTGAAAAACTACTTGATGTTATAAAATTAATTGAAAAAGAGCTTAATATTAAAGCTAATATTGAGTTCCTTCCCATGCAACCTGGTGATGTAGAAAAAACTTATTCTGATATAAAGAAAACAAATAAAATGCTAGATTACAGGCCATCAACGAACATTGATGTTGGGATTAAAAAGTTTATTGATTGGTATAAAGATTATCATAAAATATAACTATGAATCATAAAAAAGCACTTATATCGGGAATCACTGGTCAAGATGGCTCATATCTAGCAGAATTTCTTTTAGAAAAAGGCTATGAGGTCCATGGCATTATCCGACGGTCCTCATCATTTAATACTCAAAGAATTGATCCAATTTTAGAGAAATATAACACTAAAGAGAAAAAAATGATTTTTGGCCACTACGGTGATTTAACTGATTCAAGTAATCTAAATAGATTGATAGACAAGATAGAGCCCGATGAAATATACAACCTCGGAGCTCAAAGTCATGTAAAAGTGTCTTTTGAGGTCCCTGAGTATTCTGCTGAGGTTGACGGTTTGGGTGTTCTTAGATTCCTAGATGCAATAAAAGAGAATAATCTCCCAACTAAATTTTACCAGGCCTCAACAAGTGAGTTGTATGGTATGGTTCAAGAAATTCCTCAAAATGAAAGCACCCCATTTTATCCAAGGAGTCCATATGCAGTTGCAAAACTGTATGCATATTGGATGGTAGTAAATTATAGAGAAGCATATAATTTATTTGCTTGTAACGGTATATTATTTAATCATGAATCCCCTAGGAGAGGTGGCACTTTTGTAACAAAAAAAATTACAACAGCAACAGCAAAAATAGCATTAGGGCTTCAAGATAAGATTATACTTGGAAATATTGACTCTAAAAGAGATTGGGGATATGCACCAGAATTTGTTGAAGCCATGTGGCTGATGCTCCAGAATAATAAACCACAAGATTTTGTAATAGCAACTGGTGAGACTCACACTGTTAGAGAATTCATTGAGCTTTCTTTTAATTATTTTAATATAGATATTGAATGGAAGGGAAAGGGTGTAGATGAAGTTGGCATAAACTCTAAAACAGGTGATGTGCTCATTGAAATTAGTCCTGAATATTTTCGACCCACTGAAGTGGATTTATTGATAGGAGATTCTACTTTGGCAAAGGAGAAACTAGGTTGGGAAGCAAAGATAAAATTCAATGATTTAGTTAATCTTATGATAGAGGCTGATTACAATAAGTTAAAAAAAATATAAATGTTTAAGCCTGAAATATTAAATGGAAATACTCTATCTGAAGTGATAACTTTTAAGCCCTCTGTAAATCATGATAGTAGAGGCTCAATATTTACAACCTACAGTAGCAGCTTTTATAATAAATTTTTACCTCAAAAAGTTGATTTTATCCATGATAAATTTGCAGAGTCAAAAAAAAATGTTTTAAGAGGCCTACATGGAGACAATAAAACCTGGAAGCTTATTACATGTATCTATGGTGAACTTTTTGAAGTAGTGGCTGATATGAGAAAAGACTCACCAACCTACATGAAATGGGAATCATTTGACTTGAGTGCAAAAAATAAAAAGCAGATATTGGTTCCTCCCGGCTATGTTAATGGATACTATGTACTGAGTGAATTTGCAGTTTTTCACTACAAATTAGCATATAGAGGAGAGTATTTTGATGTAAAGGATCAACTTGTAGTTAAATGGGATAATAATGATCTAAATATTAACTGGCCTCTGACTGATAGCCCAATCCTTCAAGATAGGGACAAATAAATAAAATATGAATATTGACAATCCAAAATTAGCAATAAATGGCGGCGAGCCCATCTCTAATAAAATGGTTTTGATTCATAAACCATACATAGATAAAGATGATATCCAGGCTGTAACGGATACAACAGAATCTACGTTCCTTTCTGGAGATGGTCCTATGTGCAGAGAATTTGAAAAGAAATTATCAGAGTATTTAGGAGTAAAACACGTTCTTTATATGAACTCTGCTACCTCTGCACTTGATATTGCATTTAGAGTAAAAAATTTTAATATGAACTCTGAGGTTATTATACCAAACTTTACTTATACCTCAACAGCTCTTGGAGCGCTATACAATAACCTCAAGATAGTACTTGTTGATGTGAATGCTGATGATGGATCAATAGATATAAATAAAATAAAAAATAAAATTAATTCAAAAACAGTTGCAATTGCCCCAATAGACTACGCTGGAAGACCTGCTCAAATGGATGAAATTAATGATATAGCGCAGAAAAACAACCTTTGGGTTGTTCATGATACAGCTCAATCTATAGGCTCTGAATATAAGGGCAGAAAGACAGGGACTTTGGCCGATGTATCAACATTTAGTTTTCATGGGACAAAGAATCTGACTACAGGAGAAGGTGGTGCATTAGTAACGGATAATGATGATATTGCAGATATTGTAGAAATAATGAGAGAGAAAGGAACAAACAAACACTCTTTCCTAACTGATAATGTTACACGTGGTTATTATGAGTATGTTGATATAGGTAACTCATATGTTCAATCAAACATATTAGGGGCACTTGGAATAAGTCAACTAAAAAAAATTGATTGGATGAATAAAAAAAGATCAGAAATAGCCGAGTACTATATTAAAGAGTTGAATGATATCGATGGGATAACACTTCCATCAATTTCAAGTGACATGAAAACTAATTGGCATCTTTTTGACATACATGTAGACCCAGATAAGAAATATTGGATTATGGATGCATTAAGAGCTGAGGGTATTTATGTAAATGTGCATTATACGCCCCTTCACAGAAATAAATTTTATAGTCACCTAGGAAGTGATGAGGACTTTCCAGGAACGATGTCATTTTTTGAAGGTTTACTTAGACTGCCAATTTATCCGTCATTAACTAAAGAGGAACAATATAAAGTTGTTCAAGCTATTAATAAAATAATGGAATAAAGCTGATGTATAAATATAATGATATAGCATTTAGAGTTGTGGAACATAATGATTTAGAGATTCTCAGAGCCTTGCATAATGACCCATCTACATATTTAAATCTTTTTAATATCGATTTAGCTACAAAGTCTAAACAAGAAGAATGGTGGAAGAATATTGATAATAAATGGATTAAAGAAAATGATAATGGAAGAGATAAAAGGTTTGTTATATGTTTAGCAGAAAAAAAATCAACTGTAATAGGCAGATTAAGAATTCAAAACATCAGTCAGCAACATAATAATTGTGAAGTGGGATTAGATATCATAAAAGAGTATAGAGGCAGAAAATATGGAATCAAGTCCTATGAAATGATATTAGAATTTCTTTTTAATCATTTGAATATGAATATGATATACTTGAAAGTTGCAGATTTCAATCCGAATGCCAAGAATCTTTATAAAAAAGTTGGATTTGAAGAAACAGGTAAATTCGAGCAATTTTTTTATAGGCATGGGAAGTATTGGGATTATATTGTCATGTCAATAACAAAACAGAGATATATAAAAAAATATGAAGATTCTAATTCCTAAATATTATTGGATTGGTGGCTTAATTGATAATATTTCAACATCATTTAAGAAACTGGGTTTTGAAGTTTTAGAGATTCCCTACTCGACTAAAGAAAAATCAATATTAAAAAATCCACTTAATCAATTAAAATCAATCAATAAATATAGTGAGCAAAAAAAGATTGAAAAGTATAATAGAAAAATTGTAAAAATATCGAAAGAGTTTAAACCAGACATTACGTTCGTTTTGAATAGTGGGAAATTAACTCCTGACACTGTAAAATATTTAAAAGAGGATATTAACTGTAATTTAGTATCATTTCTTCCTGACAATCCCTTTGATAGCTCTAGAAGTAAATTTACAGCAATGAATTTACCATATTTTGATTTTATACTATCGTGTGATGATGTATGGATTCAGAATATAAAAAATATAGCACCGAATGCCAGTGTACACAAAGTAATTGTAGGTTATAATCAAAATGATTTTTTTCCTGTAGATAAGGATAATATTATACAAAAAGAAATTGAAAATTTTAGTTGCGATGTTTCTTTTACAGGAGCAGGTTACTCAGAATTAGCTGAAGGAGCATATAGATCTCTAATACTCAATCACATATCAGAATATAATTTAAAAATTTGGAGTAATGATGACTGGTCATTTAGATTTAAGTATTATCCAAAACTAAAGGATAAATTTATTGGGAAAAGATTGTCTTATGAAGAATTAAGAACGCTATACCTATTATCTACAATTAATCTTAATATGCCTAGCCCTCAAATAATAACAACCTTTCAATCTAGAACATTTGAAATAGCAGCTTGCAAAGGGTTCCAAATTATTGATTATCGTTTAGATGTAAATAAATTTTTTAACAGCGATGAACTAGTTTCATTTAATGGAATTGAAGATCTTAAAGAAAAAATAAATTATTTTATAAATAATAGAGACAGTAGAATGTCATATATAAACAATTTATACAACAAAGTTGTAACAAAACACACATGGGATATAAGAATAAAAGAATATTTAGATTTAATAAAATATTAATGGGAGATAGAAAAGTTGAAAAATATAAAGTCAAATAAAGATGTTGATTGGGGAAAACACTATGACTACTATGAAACTGAGTTTAGAGAGATGTATCGTAGTAAATCTAAAAAATATAATGATAGCCATCATCTGATGTTGACAAAAAAAGGAAAAAAATATTTATCAAAAAAAAATGTATTCTGCGAGGTTGGGTTTGGAGCTGGTATAACTCTTAGATATGCTCTTAAGTATTTTAAAAAAGTTTATGGTTTAGATATTTCTAAGAAAAATATTGACGCAACTAAGGATGAATTAGTTTCTGAAGGCTACAAAAACTTTGAATTATTTCAAGATGATCTAATGATTTATAATTCTAATTTAAATAATAAATTTGATGTTATTTCATTCATTCATGGACTCGAACATTTCTCGGATACTGACTATCCTATTGTCTTATCTAATATTTCTAAATATTTAAAAAAAGGCGGTGTTTTTACAGGTGCATTGCCATATAAAAATCCTTTTAATTATCGAATGTGCCCAGAATGTAATCATGTATTTGAATATGATGGACATGTTTCAAGTCACAGTATAAAATCACTTTCTGACGTATTTTTGAAAAATAATTTTAAGATTATTTATATAAATAATTTTAATATTTATTATACACTGAAAAATGAGAAATTCTTAAAGAAGATATATAAAGGATTAAATTATTTTTTATTGAATAAAAGACCAATACATCAATTAGAATTTATTGTTCGGCCTGACTAATTAACCCTATAATGTTAATTCAGAAAATATTAGTTCAATTTGGATCAGGAATATTTTTAAAATTTTTTGCTTTAATTTCTAGTATTGTTGTTGCTAGAATAGCTGGTCCTGAGGTTATTGGCTCCCTTTCATATGCGATTTCATATGCTTCAATCTTTACAATATTTACAGGTATATGGGGACCTGCACATATAAAACTAATTTCAGAAGGAAAATCTGTTGAAAAATACCTTGGTGTATTTGTTAGACTTAAAATAATTAGTATAGTATTATTTTTATGTTTTGGAATTAGTGTCATATTTTTTTCTGAGTCACTTCTTAATATAAAATTAGCTGATAATTTTATTGAAAGGTTGACACTACTCCTTGGTTTATTTGCTATACTCTCTCATCTGCTTGTTAAATTTTTAAATACTACTTTCCAAGCCAAAATGCAGCAGGTAAATGCCAATATCCCTGATATATTTAAAAGCATAATATTTAATTTTGGGAAGATAATCATTGTTCTTATTGGATTCAGAGTTATTGGAATCCTAGTATTGGATATAATTTCTGGTATTCTAGGTTTCGTTATAGTTCTTTTTATGTTTAGAAAATTTTCTATTGGAAGTTGGAATGTTGACATAGCTAGTGAATACTGGAAATATGCAAAGCCCATTATTTTCTTCATGCTTATAACTATACTAATAAAATATTTGGATAAGATACTTCTCAAGCAATTTACAAGTATTGAAGAATTAGGATATTATACTGTGGCTTTCAGTTTGGCTGGAATGTTACTATTACTTAGAAGTGACATAGGAATAATATTCTTCCCACTATTTTCTTCATATTTATCTAATAATGACACTATTAGTATTGAAAGAATAATTAATAAATATCAAGAATTTATACTATTGTTTGTTTTTCCTTCAATCTGCATGATAATAATGTCTTCATCTATATTGATAAAATTATTATATGGGTCTCTATTTATTAACAGTGTCACTCCATTTATATTGCTACTGCTTGCCTCATATTTATCACTATTTACTCATCCATATAAAAATATAATTTCTGGAGCAGGAAAATTTTACTTACAAACATTAATCAGTATAATTAAAGGCTTATTTTTCTTTACAATTTTATATTTTATGATTTCACCTAATTTTTTGGCACTCGGGGCTATCGGATTGGCATTTTCTGTTCTTATTTCTCAGTTATGTGAGACTATTACTGTATTAATAATTTCTAAAAGAATAATTAATTATAAGGTCTTTAATTATACACATTTAAGCTATATTCTAATAGGAGGACTTTCATTATTATGCTTCTACTTAATGCATTATTTTAATATTTCTGATGAGTATTTGATAATATTAATATCATTACTTTATCTTATTGTATGCTATGCTATTTTATATTCTTTTTCAATAATAAATAAAGAACATAAAAAAATGATAAAAAAGATATTAAACTATAAAAAGTTAGATAAGTATATTAAGGGCGAAATAAATGAATAATTGTATTAATATTAATTATGAAACAATATAAAAAAGCTCTAGTTACTGGCGGAGCTGGATTTATTGGCAGTCATCTTGTTGAGAGATTAGTTAAATCTAATATTTATACAATAAGTGTAGATAATTATTTTGCAGGAAAGACTGAAAATTTAGCCCATCTTAAAGAGTATGAGAATTTTCAGGAAGAAAATTGTGATGTTCTAGATTATGAAAAACTAGATGAGTTATTGAAAGATATTGATGTAGTATTTCATCAGGCTGCAAGCAAAAAAACTATCTGCATGAATGACCCAAAGCTAGATTTAGAAATTAATGCAAAAGGAACTTTTAATTTACTAGAACTATCAGTTAAGCATGGTGTAAAGAAATTTGTTCATGCATCAACGGGTTCTGTTTATGGTGAGGCAGAATATTTTCCTCAGGATGAAGAGCATCCCTTGGTCCCAACTTCCTACTACGGATGTAGTAAATTAGCTGGAGAGAAGTATGTCAAGGTATTCAATCATCTTCATAATCTTGATACAACAGTACTAAGATACTTCCATATATATGGCCCCAGACAGGAATCAAGCGATGTTGGCGGTGTTGTATCTATTTTTACAAAGAAGTTACTTGAAAATAATCCCATTACCATATTTGGCGATGGAACGCAACAAAGATCATTTACTTATATTGAATATGTTGTGATTGCTAATATTTCTTCTGCAATTAATCCAATTTCAACTGGCAAAGTATATAACTGTGCATCTGGAATAAAGGTTACTATTTCAGAACTGGCAATGATGGTGTCTGATATAATTGGGATTGAGGATCCAACAATTAGCTATAAAGATTGGATGCCAGGGGACATCAAAGTATTTGATATTGATAATAAAAAAATTATAAAAGATCTAAATATGAGTTTCATGACTAATTTTCAATTAGGTCTAGAGAATACGGTTAATTGGGGTAGAGAATATTTTAATAAAAAATGATAATTATCTTGAATGAAAAAAATAATTAGTATAATTTCATTTTCACCAAAGCACGACAACATCCTCCAACGATTTAAGAATTTTTATGAATATACAGATTACTACAGAAAGAATATTGGCAAACTTGATTTTTTAGATGTTAATGAAGATGAAATAAACAGAGTTTTTTTTTATGAAGAATTTGCTCATAATCAAGCTGAAAGGCTTGCCCCTAAATTAAAAGATACTACAATTGAATTATGGCGTCCATACCTAGGAATAAAAAAGTTATATTCTAAGGAAATCAATGGGGTGAATCATAAATTATTCCCTGCAATAAATAAACTTGATGTTTTTGGAAGAAAAATATTGAAAAGTGATTACATGATTAATGAATTAAATCACGAAATTGCTTCCAATATATTATTAATTATAAATTATCCATCAAATTTTACTTCTTATCTTCTATCTCAAACTAAACCATACAATACACCTATAATTGCAAATAAGAGGGGATTTTGGTTTCAAAAATTTAAAGATATCAATATGATTTCTATGAAATTTTTATACCATTTGTATAAAGTAAAAAAAGAGGAATATTGTTTAAATAATTTTATTGATTACTTTGGCAGTGTATCAATAAGAAGTGAAGAAAGATACCTAAACAATCTAAATTATAATAATTATTTTTATCATCAGGATGGAGTTGATTTCACTATGTTTAAACCATCACAAAATAAAATAGATTTAAAAAAATCTTTAAATATCCCAATCAATAATAATATTATTTTATATATAGGTAGATTTTATGAAAATAAGGGAGCAAAATTTCTTATAGATATCTACAATAATATGAATAAGGATAAGAATACTCTAATTATGATAGGTGGAAAAAAAACAGAACAATTATATGACTTGGCAAAAAATAGTGGTGTGATCATATTAGAGAAAATTCCTAGAGCTAACTTAAAAAAATACTATCAGATTGCTGATATCTTTACTATGCCAATTTTAAAACCTTCTAAAATAAGAACATATGGAGGTATGGGTAGATCTACTATTGAGGCTCTAGCATCAGGAGTTCCTGTGTTAACAGATCAGTTGATTCATTTTGAGGGCTCTGATGAAGAACGTTTGAAAGTAGGTAGGTTGATTAAAGACAAAAATTCTTTTCTTAGTAGCTTAGAATATATACTAAATAATAAGGAACAGTATAAAAATTGTAGAGATATAGCTAAAAAATACTATGACTTGAATATATGTAATCAAAGATTACTAAAATATATTAATCTTTTATATAAGGAGTATAATCTATAAATGAAGATTGTAAACATTACAATACTTTTTTGGATTACACTGATTTGCATCGATAACCCAGGGAATATTTATTCATTATTATCAATCAATAGTTCAACTGCAATGAAATTCACAAAATATATTATTTTATTCGTTTGCTTTTACTTCTTATTTTCAATCTCTAAAGATTTAATAATCGATAAATCAAGAATATATTTAATGGTTAAGAAATTCTTAATTCTTTGGTTATTATACTATATTATTGTTTATGCTATATATAATTCAAATTATAATCTCAATTTATTAGATTTTTTTGCTAAGCATCATAAAATGATAATAGGCATACTTATATTTTTCCCTGTTTGTTCTTTTGCGTCATTAGATTTGCTCCCATTTATTAGAGCACAAAGCTTTATATCAATTTTAGTATGCCTTCTTTTTATCATTACAGTATTAACTGGAATTAAGATATTTGATGTTCTAGAGTTCTCAAGACATTATACAGATGCAAATCGTCTAATATTTAAAACTGGTAAAATAATATATTTTTCATTACCTCTAGGGATAGCAGCATTTTTACTTAAAATGAAAAATAATAAATTCACAAATTTATTATTGGTTGCTTCTATTTTAATTATTTCAATTATATTGTTATCTATTACAAGAAGATGGATTTTAGCGATAATAATTCATATGTTCATTATATCTTTATTAATTAATTATATAAATGGTAAGGGTCTTTTAACTAGCCTTAGATTTTTTAAAAATAAAAAAATTATTCTTTTATCAACAGTATTATTTGTATCATTTGTATTAATTAAGCCTCAATACATAAAAGCTACTTCTGATTCAATTATTAATGTTTATCAAAATATTACTGGGGAAATAATATATCAATCTTCTGCTCAAGAGAGGTTGAGCCTAACCAAAAAAGTTAGTATGGTAAATACCATAAAAAATAATTTGTGGCTTGGCACGGGATATGATCCCAGATGGTTTTCTAATGTCAAATCTGACAAAACTGATAAATGGGAGGGGTCAGATTATATTTTTCTCGGTGCGTTTGGTCAGTTCGGAATCATAGGATTATTATTATTCTCTCCATTTTATATTTTTTCATTGAGAGTGATAAGATCTGGGATGCAATTAATTAAAGTTAACAAAGATTTAATTTATCAAAATAGTAGTATGTTTTATTTTTCAATTATCACTTTTATTGCCTGTAGTTCAGAAATTATTAAAAACTTAATTGAGTATCCAAATTGGTTTGCCCCTATAGGTGCTTCATCTGCAGGGTATTTATTCTTTATTATTTTAGGATTATTAATTGGTAGTTATATATCTATTAATAATAATTTAGGGATACTCACTAAAAATAATATTAATGAATAAGATTGATTTAATATATATAATAAGTCATGGACATAGCGGTTCAACAATATTAGATTTAATTTTAGGACAACAATACTCTATTGAGAGTGTTGGTGAACTAATTAGATTTAATAAAGAGTTAGCGTGGGATGGTAACTGTTCATGTGGAAAGAAATTATTTGAATGTGATTATTGGGGTTCGGTAAGATCAACATATAAAAATAAATTAAATAAAAATAACTCTAAAGGTACTACCCATATATATGATTTTATAAGTCATTTACAATCAAAACAAGTAAACAGATTTTTTAAGAATATTTTTTTAGGGATTCACAATAAAGAAGTTCCTTTATCATCATTCAATCAATATTCAAAAAGATATCATTATCTTTGCCAATCAATATTAGAAACAACCAATAAACAATTAATAGTAGATTCATCAAAAAATCATAAAAGTCTATATATTCTATGTAACTCGAAGCTATTTAATATAAAAGTAATTTATTTATATAGGAATGGGAAGGAATTAATTAATTCCTATAGAATAAGATCAAAGACACTATACAATAAAATAATAAAAAATAAAAATATTGATGATTTTGACCTTTCTTATATAAAAAATATAAAAAATAAATTTGATAGAAACGTAAATATATTTGATGTAATTAAATATGTTTACTCATTTATAGTTTCAAATAAAAACAAGCAAACTATTATAAAAAACTTAATTAATAATAATATGCTATCAAATAAAGATATTATTTTAGTTAACTATAAGGATTTAGCTTCAAATCCAAACTATATATTATCTAGTATATCAAATCAATTTAACAATGAATTCAATCCTGAAACAATAAATTATGAAAGTTCTGAATATTTCTTGAAACAGGAAACTCATAATATGGGTGGCAATATATTGAGGACTCAAAATCCAAAACCTATTTCATACATGGATACCTGGGAAGAAAATATTAAATTTACAGATAAATTGATTTTTAAATTTTTAGGTGGAGAGAGAATTGATAAAAAGTTTCAAAAATTAAAATTCGGGAAACAAATAAAGATTAGATAATTAAGGGAAGAAGTATAATGAATATAAGTGT
>CAYNPP010000028.1:0-14212 GCA_964399095.1 uncultured bacterium
CGTGACAGGCCGGTGCTCTAACCAGTTGAACTACCACCCCAAATTATTTAATCATTATAGACACTGGAATAACCACACAGTACCCAGCAACAAGAATAATTGGAGATAAAACTATCGATTGAAAACTTGAAGTCTCTCCTGTATACATAAGAATATATCCAAAGACAATCATTGCTACACCTAAACCAAAAAGCTGGTAATTTTTTTTACCAAATGGCCAAGAATGAAATATACTACTTGTATTCTTTTTAGCTGCCATTTTAAAAATTATGATAATATCTATTCTAAATGCAAGAAGTATTACAATAGAATATCCTCTTTTTTTATTAAATTATCAATTCAATGGCAGGTAAAATAAAATTACATATAAATAAATTTTTTAAATATGCAGTAATAATAACACTTATAAGTTTTATGTTATTCTACTACATTCTTTCCTCTGTTGGTATTAAATGCTCCCAGTCAACACCCTTTGTTATTCCACCGGGAGCCGGTTTGAATAAGGTTATATCAATTCTAGATAAAACTGAGTGTTTTGACCAAGGAAAAGTATTTAAGTGGCTTATGTTTATAGCACGCCAAGATAGAAATATAAGACCCGGAAAGTATGATTTAAATGATGTAGACAATGTTAGTGAGTTGATGAAGCTTATAACAACAGAGATCATGGATTATACCAGCGTAACTATTCTTGAGGGGTGGACAATTAAGGAAACAGCAAGAAAACTATCGGAAGTTATAAAGATTGATTCTACCATATTTGTTGCTATGTGCAGTGATATTGATTTTATTTATGATCAGGGAGTTAGGGCGCGAACCCTTGAAGGGTATCTCTATCCAGATACATATTCATTTCTAACTAATAGGATATCAGTTGATATAAAAGAAGAAGAGGTTATTGAAAGAATGGTTAAGGAGTTCTTTAAAAACTATAAGAAAAGTATAGGAATGAGAAACAAGAATGTGAAACTGACTTTACATGAAGTTGTTACTCTCGCTTCTATTATTCAGGGTGAGTGTATATATGAAAATGAAATGCCTCGCGTTTCATCTGTCTATACAAATAGGTTAAAAAAGAACTGGCTTCTTCAGGCTGACCCTACCATACAATATCTAAAGCCTGGGAAGAACAAAAGGCTCTACAATAAAGATTATCAGAGGTTTGACAGTCCATATAATACATATAAGCATAAGGGATTACCTCCTGGACCTATAAGTAGCCCAGGTATAGCTGCAATTATCGCTGCTGCCTTTCCTGAAGAAACAGATTACATGTTTTTTGTAGCAAAGGGTGATGGAAATCATTACTTCAGCAAGACAGAGGAAGAGCATAATCGGGCAAAAAGAAAATATCTTAAGGAAGTATGGTAAAGAAGAAATCATCATTGAATCCACAGCAGGAGAAAGCTGTTAAGCTTGTTGGCTCTCCCGTCTTGATTTTTGCAGGAGCTGGAAGTGGAAAAACCAGAGTACTAACAGAAAAAATTGCCTACTTAATTGAGGATATTGGTATACCTCCAGAGCACATACTCTCAGTGACATTTACAAATAAAGCGGCAAATGAAATGAAAGAGAGGGTCTCTAGGCTTGTCTCTCATGATATCTCAAAGATGTCAATAGGGACATTTCACTCTGTTTGCGCAGGCATACTCAGAAAACATATTAACTTACTTGGGTATGACAATTCATTTACCATATACGACCAAAGTGACTCCAAGCAGCTAGTTAAGGAAGTGATAAAAGAATTAGACTACGATATAAAGACATTTCAGCCCAATAAATATCAGTACCTCATAAGCAGCATGAAAAATAAGATGATATATCCAGATGACGTGCAGCTTGAGACTGATAGCTATATAGATAAAATACTTACCGATATATACTCTCTTTATAATAAAAAGCTAAAAGAAAATAATGCAGTAGATTTTGACGATATGCTTCTGCTTCCTATAGAGCTGTTTAATTCAAATAAATCACTTCACTCTTACTATCAAAATAAATTTCAGTATGTTCTTGTGGATGAATACCAAGATACAAATAAACCTCAATTTGAATTTATATATATGGTCAGTTGCAATAATAATGAAATTACAGTTGTTGGTGATGACGATCAGTCAATTTATGGCTGGCGAGGTGCAGATATTTCAAATATCCTCAATTTCTCATCTTCATTTAAAAATGCAGTCACAGTAAAGCTAGAGCAGAATTATAGATCAACTCAGAATATTTTAGATGCTGCCTACCATGTAGTATCAAAGAATGATAATAGAGCAGAGAAAAAATTATGGACAGAGAATAAAAGTGGAGACCTTATCAGTGTTTATGAGTACGATAATGAGAGAGATGAAGCAAAACTAGTGGTAAACGAGCTACTCGCTTCTGTGAACAAAAATAATATGACTCTAAATGACATTGTGTTGCTTTATAGAACAAACACACAAAGCAGAGTTGTAGAGGATAGACTTAGAAGAGAATCAGTACCCTACCACATTGTTGGTGGGGTAAAATTCTATGATAGAAAAGAGATAAAAGATATGCTTGCGTTCATGAAGTATATACTAAATCCATCTGATACAATTGCATTTAATAGAATTGTAAATTTTCCTGCTCGTGGAATTGGTAAAACAGTAACAGAAAAAATATCATCCTCAATGATAGAATATAACGCATCATTACCAGAGATCCTTTCAAATCCATCGAAGGCAAATCTTAAAATAAAACAAATCGAAAAATTAAATGCCTTTTTGAATGCCGTGAAGTTAATTAAAGAAAATCTTGAGGAGCCTGCTTTGCATGTCCTTGAAATGATAATTGATACTTTTAAGATAAGAGATTTTTACCTATCTAAGGATAATCCTGAAGATTTAGAACGACTAGAGAATATTGAGGAATTGATTTCCAGTGTATCTGATTTCTGTGAGAGAAATGAAAATAATACCTGTCAATCATTTATTGAGGAGGTATCATTATTAACTGATATTGATAGATGGAACGATAATGACAAGGCGTTAACGCTTATGACGCTTCATAGTTCTAAGGGCTTAGAATTCAAGAGAGTGTATATCCTTGGAGTAGAGGAGGGTTTGATTCCCCTTGTTCGCAACTCTGAGGATGATGATATTGAAGAGGAGAGGAGGCTGTTTTATGTAGGTATAACAAGAGCAATAGAAAAACTTGTTATTACATATGCAAACACCAGAAAAAGGTACGGTGCGTCATCAATGTTTACGATGCCATCGTCATTTCTTTCTGATATCCCAGATGACTTAATAAGTAGCTCATCTACAATATCTAAAAAAGAGTACTCAAATAATATTACTCCAAGTTTATTAGATATCAATAAGGATGATGAGTTTGCTGTAGGAGATATTGTTAAGCATAAGGTTTATGGAAAAGGTAGAATCATGTCAATTGAGGGGGTTGGTGATATGTCAAAGATATCTATTCAGTTTAGAGGAAATGTTATTAAGAAATTTGTAAAAAAATATGCAAACCTAAAAAAAACATATTAATAATGATTCATTTGATTATTTTTATTAAATTCATTTAATCATGTTAACCAATAAAATAAAAGATGATTTTAAGAATCTACTATCAAAAGAGGGGCTTAAATTAACTAAATCACGTCTTAGCATCCTCGAAGATATTCTATCCAGTGAAGAGCATAGAGAATGCGAGGAAATACATAGCGCTCTACTAGCAAAAAAAATCAAAGTGTCAAGAGCAACTGTCTATAGGACTCTTGACTTTCTTGTTAAATATGAATACATACGAAAACTTGATATTGGAGATGGAAGAATAAGATACGAAAAGAAACTTGGAACTGCACACCATGACCATATGATTTGCATTGAAACTGGTGATATTATTGAGTTTCATAATGAAGAGATTGAAAATATTCAGGATGAAATAGCTAAGCGTAATGGATATAAGATAATTAGGCACGTTCATCAACTCTTTGTAAAACCTTTAAAAAAAACAAAATAAAACAGTTAGAATATTTAAGCGTGTATACTTTGATTGATTATTTATGCAAAGACTGTGGCTTTGAATTCTGCTCAGAGCAAAAAGACCTCGCATGTCCAAATTGTGAATCTATTTTATTTGAAGCAGTAGTAGATGTTGGGCTATTATACTTGTTAGGTGATTGGTTTGATTTGTGGGGTAAAGATTAATAATAAAATAAAATATGATTTTTTTTATTGTGTTGATTTCTCTTTATTGAAAAAGAAGAATGGTAATGATTATATAAGATTAAAACTTTTAAATTCTAAAGGAATATTTGAGTCATATTTGTGGGACAATCTTCATGTATTCAAGCCCAGAATCAAAAAAAAAAGTATTTATGCTGTTAAAGCAAATTATCAAACCTATAATAGTAAAACGATTTTAAAGATAGATAATATTAATAAAGTTAATGGCAACAGATATAATAAGTATGGCTATACTAATGATACCGTTAAGATAGATAGTAAAACGAAGAATGAATTTTTCTTCAATGAAATAATAGATATCATTAAGAGATATAATAGCAGCTCAATAAAAAATATTGTTCGTTTATATAAAAGCAATGAACGGTACTTCATAAGGGGTAAATCTTTAGAAAAAAGATTAAATGTTCTTAATTATATACTCGTTTCTGAAGGTGTTTCTTTTAATGAAGACAGAACAGAGGAGTATATACAAGCAGCACTCTTGTTTTCAATAAATAAAAATATCTTAAAGAAACACTTCTCTACTGAAACATTTGATAATGCGATTAGAATGTATACAGATAGCGATAAAGAGTTTATTAAAAAATATAAATTCATTGTAGATTTAATGACACTGCAAAACAATAATAACACATGATTTTAGGAGTATTATGAAAAAAAATATAAAATATCTTTCATTGATTTTAATAGCTCTTGTCTTATTTACAAGGCTCTTACCTCATGCCCCTAACTTCACTCCTGTGATTTCGGTAATATTGTTCTCTGCAATGTGTTTTACTAAAAAATTTTCATGGATAGTTCCATTTGTAGCTATAATTATTTCAGATTTTATTTTGGGTGCTACGGGTAAATTTCATTACCTTAGCCTAGCATTTGTTGATGGAGGGCTATCTATACATTTCACATGGCTTTTTGTGCTTGTTTATCTATCTTTTATAATTATTTATTTATTTTGTAAGTATAGTTCAAAGATTACCGCTATAAACGTCATTACTAATACATTAGTTGGGTCAGTTCTGTTTTTTGTTTTATCAAATTTTGCAGTATGGATTACTGGAGGATACCCAATGAACATGTCTGGTTTAATCGCTTGTTACGCTGCAGGTATTCCATTCTTTAAAAATACTTTACTATCAACACTGCTATATTCTGGAGTTTTATTTGCTCCAATTGTTGCAGAAAAATCAGGATTAATATCGAATAAAATCATATCTGAGAATTCTTGATTATATATTTATACAGATGCATTGCTATTACATTTATTACCCTCATTTTCTCACAGAATCATATACTTTTTGATTTTGATCCAGTAGAGAACAACCAATATCTTCTTAGTTCATATAATACAAATATTTTAGATACCCTTAACTACAGGTCAATTGTTTTTGATCAATCTCATCACATTCCTTTTGGTGGATATATAATTAAAGATCTCAAGAATCTTCAAGAGGCAGATTCTGCTTCTGTTTTGTCACAATTAATTTTAAAAAGAGACGGAAGTGACTATAAATTTAGAGATTTATTAATCTCATTATATTCAAGGAATGATAATAACGTGTCCTTTAGATATGCTGGGCACACAAGATCATATACTCCGCTATACTACATTAGCGATATTAATCAATCAGGTGAAACATTTCTCCAGAACCACATGATAGATATTTATAAAGAATCAGAAAAAAGTAAATTTAATTCTATTATTATGTACCATGATGAGAACCCTAAAGTGCCAATAAGCTACTACTCTGAGTCAAATGAAGGAGAGGGAGATTTTTACTATATTACACGTGACTCAAAATCATTTCTATGGGGAGCCATGTATGATTTAGATATTAATGATAATTTGTCAATATCATTAAAAAACTCAAATCATTATAGCTATTACATACAATACATAAATAGAGAAACAACTGATGAAGCTAGTATTAATTTTGATAATTCATATATGACAATATTTAATGATATCAGCTTAGCTTACAGAATAAAAAAAATAAAATGGGTTTCAAAGTATTTTTATAAATCATCAAATGTATATTCAAATCAACATGCTAATTTTACGTCAGACCACCATGGGGCTACTACGGAGTTTATATTTAAAAGAGATAAGCTAGACTTGTCTGTTGGAGGTTCTTTCAGCAGGATATATGTGCCAAATGATTTATCCATAAGAATGTCAATGTATGATGATGGAGCAGAGCCGGAAGATTCTCAAGATGAATCTCATTTAACATCAGATATATCAAATAATGCTAAGTCATATGTAAATCCAAAAATAAAAATTAAATACAGTCTCAATTCTTCTTTATCTATACTCTTTAACATGGAAGATAAAATAGGTATATATGAAAACAATTATGATGGTGAATATTTTAGAAACAATGTTAAGTTTCTACATACATCTTTAGATGTCATACATAAATACAAAAATAATACAATCAATTTTATTATTGGAGACCAGGGGTTAGAAGTCTCTTATATAGGATTAAATTTCAAGCACTCATCCTCATTTTTTAATATTTTTTTAGAGTCAAAAAAATTTCTTGGTGCTACCCCCTTTACAGGCTCACAAGAATTTTTTGGTGTGATGGATGCTTACATAAAATATGGACTCACTTTTATTTATCCATTTGCTAACAGAGGCTTTACGGCAAAGATAAATATAACAGGAAGGCGTATTGATATGAATGGCGGTGTGTATGTCGTTGACTATCCATTGCAACGGGAAATAACTGAAAGTGATTTTTTTGGTCCCCCATCATATTATTATAAAAACTTTGGTGATTTATCTCTCGTTTTGGAGTTTGATAAATTTGTAATAAGCTATCATAATATCACAAACAATAGATCAGGTTTCAGTGTCCCGTATCCATACTCTGACATGGGAACCGCTTTTCAATTGGAAAGTTATAATTTTTTAGGAAATTCGTTCCCCGCATTTCAATATTTAAGAGTTTCGTGGACATTTATTGATTAAAAAAATATCTGTTATGATAGCAACTATATGCTAAATTATTATGATATGTTTCTACAATAAATATAGATGAAGGAGTATTTATGAGCGATAAGACCATTGATGCGAATACAGATAATTTCGAAGGATCAGTTCTTCAATCAGACTTGCCTGTGGTAGTAGATTTTTGGGCTGAATGGTGCGGTCCATGTAAAATGCTTACTCCTACAATAGAATCTGTAGCTGATGACTATGAAGGCAAATGCCTCGTTGTTAAGGTGAATATTGATGATGCACCAGAAATTGCGCAAAAATATGGAATAAGAAGCATCCCTAGCCTATTATTTTTCAATAAGGGCTCAGTGATGGACCAGCGTGTAGGAGCAGTGTCGTACGAAGAGATTGCTAATATTTTAGATAAATTAATAGAAGGATAATGTATAAGGTAATAATAATAGGATCTGGCCCCGCAGGCTTGACTGCCGCTATTTATGCAGCAAGAGCAAACCTTTCTCCCTTGGTTTTAGAGGGTATTCAACCTGGAGGCCAATTAACAATAACAACAGATGTAGAGAACTATCCAGGCTTTCCCAATGGAATTTTAGGACCCGAGCTTATGGATAACTTCAGGAAACAAGCGCAGGAGTTTGGTGCAAAAACATTATTTGAGCATGTGGATGAAGTTGATTTTAGCTCAAAGCCATTCAAGGTAAGAGTCGGAGATAAAGAATATCAGAGTGAATCTGTTATAATATCAACAGGTGCATCTGCAAAATTACTTGGACTGGACTCTGAATCAAAACTTATGGGCTATGGGGTGTCTGCATGTGCAACCTGCGATGGCTTCTTTTTTAAAGAAAAGGAGATATTCGTTGTTGGAGGTGGTGACTCTGCGATGGAAGAAGCTACATACTTAACAAAGTTTGCTTCCTCTGTTACAATTATTCACAGAAGAGATTCGTTTAGAGCCTCAAAAATTATGCAGGAGAGGGCTCTTAACAATCCAAAGATTTCCGTAATGTGGAACTCCCAGGTTGTTGAAATGTACGGTGAACCTGATAAAGGTGGACTAACATCTGTTGATATAGAGAATCTAGAAACTAATGAAATAGTAAACTTTAAGACTGATGGTGTTTTTATGGCAATAGGACACAAGCCAAATTCTGATATTTTCAGAGGGAAAGTCAATCTAAATGAAGCTGGATATATTCTGACTGATAGCGACTCTACAAAGACATCTGTAGAGGGTGTTTTTGCAGCTGGCGATATACAGGACTTCATATATAAACAGGCGGTTACTGCTGCTGGATCTGGCTGTATGGCGGCTATAGAGGCAGAAAGGTATCTAGAGGAACAGTAGTATTTAAATCCTATTAGTATTACCATTTAGATAAAAATGGTAAGATTAGATAAAATTATTTACATGATTACTTGCTTTAAGTCTGTATCTCAGACTCCAGAGCAGTTTGATTATTCTACTCCAAATCCTAAGACAACACTTGATGATTCATCTATTAAAATGATTAAAAGAGTTGGAGTTATTCCTAACAATAAAGAAACAAATACTTATTTAAATTTTTTTTATAACTCGATTCCATACGGAAGGGAAAATTTTCTAGTAGAGAATATGAATAGATATTCACAAAAGGTATGCAAGGACAAGAGCCCTGTATGTAGTACATGCACCATTAGTAATCATTGTGATTATCATAATAAAAAAAATGATTGGAAGATTGAATGAAAAGAATATCAATTATTACATGTGGCCCTGGTATAGATGAAGTTAAGTCAATGTACGGTCAAGCTTCAGATTGGATTCAAAAAAAATTGAGTAGCTATAATATTGATTTAAGGATAATAAAGGGCTATGAAAAGGGAGAGCTTGACTCAAGTATTGACGATGCATGGATAATTACAGGAAGCGCACATTCTGTATACGAAGACTTAGAATGGATTTCATATTTAAGTGAGCAGCTACATGTCATGGAGGAGGCAAACAAGCCTGTTCTTGGAATCTGTTTTGGGCACCAACTTATTGCACACACCTTTGGAGGTAAAGTTGAACGTAATCACTTGGGTTGGGAATTAGGTAGTTGCACAATATCTCTAACAAAGGATTCCGAGAATTCTATATTATTTAAGGATATTATATCTCCACTAGATGTGTATCAGTCACATCAGGATGTTGTATCTAAATTACCACCAAACTCTATGTTGATGGCAAAAAATTCTATGGGGATTCAGTCATTCGTTTATAATAATAATTTTTTTGGCGTTCAGTTTCATCCTGAATTTACTTATGATGTTATGAGAAAATATTTAGAAATAAGATATAGAAAGGGGATTATAGATAGAATTCCAGATGTAAACAAATCAGAAAAATCAACAAAAATACTAAATAATTTTGTTGAGCATATTGTTAATGTGAGGTAAATATGAAAAATCCAATTTATAAATTAGTAAAAGTAAAGGTAAAAATAGCTGGTAACCAGGTTCTTGATTTAAGAAAAGTAGAAATTCATAGAGGGTCATGCTATGTTATATATGGAGATATAGGATCAGGTAAAACAACCTTGCTAAATCTGCTATCAAGGAAGGGTATGGACATAGAGGGCGAAGTGCACTATGATGGAAATGATATTAAAGCGGTGGCCTCAAGTACCCTTAAAGGAGAAATATACCATCTGTCTCAAAGCACTAAGGATCCTTGGTTTAATCCATCTGTAGAAAGCTACATCAATAAAGCTATATCAACTCATAAACATATATCTGAGCCAGCAAAAAGATTTAAAGATGTTGTGAGAAATTTGAAGCTAAAGAGTCTTCTAGATAGAAATTATAAAAATCTCAGCGATGGAGAAAAACGTTGGATAGAGCTCGCGGCTGCTATTGCATGCGATACTAAAGTTTTGATTATCGATGGATTTGGGCAGTATCTGAGTGAGGATAAGATTAAACTTCTTTCTAGAATATTATACAGAAAGGTTAACTACGATGGTTCAACTCTAATAATTGGCACCCATGTAAAGGAAAAACTCAATCGAATAGCATCAGTTTATATTAAGCTTGATCGTGGTAAGATTGTAAGTGTTCGATCTAAATCTAAATCTAATTCTAGGTCTAAACCGAAGAGATATAATAAAAAATAATTTAAATATATGTTTGTATATAAATTGAAAGTGGTTAATATATACCGACTGGTCGGTTTATTATGAATATTATTCAAAACAAAGAAAAAAGAAAGAATCAGATATTAGATGCTGCATTCTCTGTTTTTGTTGAAAGAGGATACTCTGATACAACAATGGATGATATAGTTAAAAAGTCAAATATGAGTAAAGGCGCAATATATCACTATTATGATAGTAAGAAAGATTTATTTCTGTCACTAATAGATCACTGGGAGACATACAGCTTTCCAGATTTTTATAGAAAAGGAAATAGAGATAAGACAGCCCAGGAAACCCTATATGAGATGGTTGATGTGGTTATTGATGTCTTTAATAAAAAAAGGAATGTTTTTCTGGCTGAGATAGAATTCTGGTCACTGGCAAATAAAGATACAGATGTTAAGGATAAATCAAAAATTTTATATGAAAAACTTCTACTACTCTTTGAGTTGATAGTTAAAAAAGGAGTAAGGGAGGGGGAATTCAAAGAAGTAGATACCAAACTAATTGCAATGACCATTCTCACATCACTGCAGGGGATTAATTGGTTCTGTCTTTATGAAGACACATCAATTGACGCAAGAGAATATTTAAAAACATCTATGGCGATGATAATAGATAGCTTAAAAAGAGGATAATATGGATAGGGCTTCAGATAATGGCACTGGTGTAAATAATGAAATAATTTTAAATAGAATTAAATACAATGAAATAGAGCACAGAGGGTCTTCTTTTATGATTGTTCCATTCGGCAACGACCATATATTTACAAGGGAAGATTTCACAGAAGAACAAAAAATGTTTTATTCAGCTGCTGAAGAATTTGCTTTAAAAGAAATAGAGCCTGTTTATAAGGAAATTGATAGTTTTGATAAGGATCTAAGCTTAAAATTATTCAAGAAAATGGGTGAACTTGGTTTCCATGCTATTGATATACCAGAGAAATATGGGGGCCTAGAGCTAGATAAGACAACGGCATGCATTGTTGCTGATGTCCTATCAAAAGGGAAAACAGCATCTATAATGGTCACTTTCTCCGCACATACTGGCATAGGAATGCTCCCTATTATTTGGTATGGAAATGATATTCAAAAAGAGAAGTATCTACCCAAGATGGCCTCTGGAGAATGGATGTCTTGCTATGCACTTACAGAATCTTCATCGGGGTCAGATGCTATGAGCGGAAAAATGACAGCAAAATTGAGCGATGATGCTAAACACTATATCTTAAATGGACAAAAAATATACGTCACAAATGGAGGCTGGTCAGATGTGTTTACAACCTTTGCAAAAGTCGATGGCCAGTACACATCCTTTATTATTGATAAGACATGTGAAGGTCTTGTCATTGGAGATGAAGAAAAAAAGATGGGAATAAAGGGTTCATCTACAGTTACGCTTTATTTTGAAAATTGCAAAGTCCCAGTTGAAAATGTACTCGGAGAAGTTGGCCAAGGTGGGCCAATTGCACTAAATGTTTTATACACTGGCAGGTACAAACTAGGTGTAACTACAGCATCAGGGGCAAAAAATGCAATTGACGCAGCTCTAAATTTTGCTAATGAAAGAGAACAATTCAGTAGATCTATTTCTAATTTTGATATGATTAAATCGAAGTTTGCAAGGATGCTTGTTAGGACATGGGAAGCTGACAATGTTAACTACATGACATGCGGATCAATAGATCGTTCAATTGAGTTGCTCGATAGAGATAGCGAGGACTATTACATGCAGATGCAGAGAGTCATAGAAGATCACTCGGTAGAGGCATCAATATGTAAAATTATTGGGTCTGAGGCTCTTGCATTTGTTGTTGATGAATGCGTGCAGGTGATGGGTGGGGCAGGCTTCATTGAAGAATATGGAATGGCCACCCTATACAGGGACGAAAGAATCAATAGAATATTTGAAGGGACTAATGAAATTAATCGATTACTTATAACGGGAATGCTACTGAAAAAATCTATTCTTGAAGAAATACCAATTAGAGATGCAATAGCATTAAGAGATAATGACTGGTTCTCACAATACAAAAAGTCAGATTCCATTCTTGATAAGAATATAAAAATAACGGAATACATGAGATCAGCATCTTTATATATTTTAAATAAATTGATTAATAAGTACGGCCAGGATTTAAAGAATAATCAATGGGTTATAGAACCATATTCAAATATGGTATGCTCTTTATCTATCGTTGATACAGCGCTTAAAAGAATTGGCAAACTTGACAACCAAGATAAAAAATTCACAGAGCTATTTCAACTGTTAAAATTATCTACATGCCAGCAGTATAATTCCTTTAATAGTGAAATGGATAAAATCATTAGACATGTTTTTTCAGATATGAAAAGAGAAAAGGAAAATAACTTAGTTTCTAAGATGCAAACTGAGCTTAATTATTATCCAGATGAAATTAAATTAATGAATGATGTCGTAGAAACTTTATATACACATGGAAAATACTATCTAGACTAATAGGAGAGATATGAGCAACAGTACATATATAATAGATGGAGCAAGAAGCCCAATTGGAACAAAGAACGGTAATATGATTGGAATTAGACCGGATGATTTATCTGCAGATATACTTAAAGTATTACTTGATAGGAATGGTGACAATATACATAATAATATAGAAGATGTAGTCGTTGGTTGTGCTTTTCCTGAAGGTAGTCAGGGGATGCTGATGGCCAGAGGAATATCAATTATGGCTGGAATAAGCAGCGATGCTGGGGCAAAAGTTGTAAACAGGTTCTGTGGATCCTCTATGGACGCAGTGCACCAGATTAGTCAGGCAATCACATCAAGCGACATTGAATGTGGAGTCGCTGGAGGAGCTGAAGATATGTTCGGGGTTCCAATGGGTGGATATATGCCTAGCTTCAATCCTATTCTATTTGACAAAGAATACTATATAGGTATGGGCGAAACCGCAGAGAATTTAGCTGACGAACTTAGCATATCAAGAGAAGATCAAGAAAGTTTCGCGGTTGAATCTCATAGCAAGGCACTACAGGCAATTGAACAAGAAAAATTTACAAATGAGATAGTACCAGTTGAGTTTAATGGAAATAAAATTGATGTAGATGAGGGCCCAAGGGAACCTGACTTGGAGAAAATGAAAACACTTAAGCCAGCCTTCGACTCTGAGGGAACAATTACAGCTGCTACATCAAGCCCTATATCAATAGGCGCTTCAATGATGCTGCTTGCCAGTGGAGATTTTATAGAAAAGAATAATTTGAAAGCAAAATATAGGATAGTCTCACGCGCCATCGCTGGGGTTGATTGGACAATAATGGGCTCTGGCCCACTTCCAGCGTCACAGAAAGCACTTGATCGGGCTGGTATGAAGATGTCTGATATCGATGCAATTGAATTAAATGAAGCATTTGCGGCCCAGTCGCTCTATGTAATAAGGAAAGGAAATTGGGATCAGTCTAAAATAAATATTAACGGTGGGGCGATTGCTCTGGGTCATCCGCTAGGATGCTCAGGTGCTAGAATTTTGATTACACTTATGAATGTCCTTGAACAAAACGACCTTTCTACTGGACTAGCAACAATGTGTATAGGTACAGGTCAGGGAATTGCTACCATAATAGAGAGAGTCTAGGTATGTCATTTACACTGAAAAAAGTTGCTGTGCTTGGAACGGGTGTTATGGGTGGTCAGATAGCAGCGCATCTGTCAAATGCTGGAATTGAGGTTCTAGCCTATGACATAGACCAAGAAACAGCTGAATCTGGTCTAAAATTTACTCAGGAAGTAAAGCCAGCTGCTTTCTACAATAAATCTTCTTCTAAATTAATAACTCCACTCAACTACAATGATAATCTTTCTCAATTATCTGATTGTAATTGGGTTGTTGAGGC
>CAYNPP010000029.1:0-13338 GCA_964399095.1 uncultured bacterium
GGACCTTACAACTGAATTAATTACTTTAAATCTTAATAAAGTATTTTTAGATGATCCTGATAATAATCCTGGGAATGATATCACAACTTGGTCAAAGGACGAGAAGGTATATGGTTCACTGACTAGCTTAGAATCAGTTGCGCTCTATTATGATTCTAGTGCTGAATATGAGATTCCAAAAGATATTGATTTAGTAGGAAATTATCCAAATCCATTTAATCCTACTACTAATATATTTTTTATTGTATCAGAAGATAATTCTGATATACGAATATCTATTCTTGATTTATTAGGTAGAGAGGTTAGAGTGTTAATAGATGGTAAATCTGACATAGGATATTATGAATTGAGGTGGGATGGAACAAATGATTCGGGTGCTCAGCTTGGCTCAGGTATCTATTTCATCAATGCGAGAGTATCAGGGAAACAACATTATAAAAAAATTATGAAATTAAAATAATGAAAATATATCTATATATATTAATTATGTTAATCATGTCATGTGACAACCTAAAGGAAATTGAGGAATCATTACCGTATGAATTTTCTATACTAGAAGGGTGGCTTCACTTTGAAAATGGAGACTATGATTTAGCTGAAGTAATGTTTTCAGATATTCTTAATATTGAAGCTAATATTTTGCCATATGATTCATATTCAGAGGCATATCTAGGATTAGGTTGGGCAGACCTATATGAGGCTAATACACTAATTGGAACAGACAACTTTAGTAATAGGAAGTCACTGAGAGAGAGTGCGAAGAATAGCTTTTTAAATGCACAGAGTGATATTATCAGCAATAATTTAATAGTGGTTCCAGAGATTCAAATAATCCTACCAGATTTATATGCAGGGCTGGCATATACGAATAGCTCCCTAGCGTTGTATGAGGATTTTTCTGATATTAATGATTATGGTGCTGTAATAGATAGTGCACTTGAGCATAGTAGATTAGTATTGGAATTAGATTCATCGTATTATTTTATACATGATTCAATAAATATAAATTATAATGGTATTCATCTTTTAAGATCTCAGCTTTTTATAGAACAAAATAATTTTGATATGGCAGAAATAGAGATTTCTCAAATTGATATTGAAAGTCATACAATAACATTTGACCTCAATATAGAAAAAGAAACATTAGATGCATTCCCTGTAGGCTATGACATTTTTCTTTATCCCGGTTTTTCTGGTCAGAATAAACATTATTTTCAAATGGATGAGGTTACTGACAGCTCCTATACCTTAACTAGATCCTTCTCTCCAATACTACCATGCATGGACATAATAGATGATGATATTGACTTGTCAAATGATGAGGTTATTGAGTGTATTAGCTCATTTCCAACAAATATTTTAGAATACAAATTTACTATTAGAATTCCAGGGTCAGTACTTGAAGGTGTCTTGTATGAAGAATGTCAAGCGCTTGATCCGAATAATATAGAGTTTGAATTTCTTTCTGATTATGGATGTGTACAATATATTTTTATTGATGAAAATTTAGTGGATGAGAGTTGCTTGTCCAATGGATATAGAACGTTAGAAATCATTTCAAGCGGATTAATAAATTCCTGTTATAATTCATGCATTGATTGTGGAGAATGATATATAAACATTTTGTTACAGTAAATTTATTAATTTTATCATACTATTTAATTTAAATTAGCAGACACACGTGAGGAAATTATGCTACAAATAATATTTTTTATATTTTTTTCTAATATTATCTTTTCCGAAGAACTTCCAATCGGATTCACTCTAGAAGAATGGGAGAATAGACATCTTATTAGTACCATGGGGAATAGAACTGATCCACCGCCCCCTCCTGTCCGAAATATTGCAGAGTATGAGCCAATGCAGGGAGCACTCATTCGCTACCCTTTTGGAATTTCAACATCAATAATTAGAGAGATAGCTGAAGATTTAAAGGTCTATTGCCTAGTCTCATCAAGCCAGCAAAATTCAGCTTATAACTCTATGAACTCTGGGAATGTAAATATGGATAATGTAGAGTTTATTCTAGGATCTACAGATTCATATTGGACTAGAGACTATGGACCATGGTGGGTGATTGATGGAAATGGCGACTATGCTGTTGTAGATTTTACATATAATAGGCCTAGACCTAATGATAACGAAGCTCCCTATAAGGTTTCAGAACATTTGGATGTGCCATACTATTCAGCTGACTTTATTTCAACTGGAGGAAATTATATGACGGATGGATATGGTATCTCTGCATCCGCGCAAATTGCATATACTGAGAACGATCAATGTAACACTAATGACCAAAATAGTATACCTCTACCCCCGTGTGATTATGTAGATAGTATAATGGAAGATTACTATGGTGTAACTACTTATCATGTTGTTGCAGACCCAAACAACGAATATATTGATCATATAGATTGCTGGGGAAAATTCTTGTCACCAACGCGCATGCTTATTAGAGAAGTTCCAGCCTCACACTCACAGTATGATGAAATTGAAGATGTTGTTGATTATTTTCAAAATACACTTACTTCTGAAGGGGAGCCATGGGAAATTTTTAGAGTGTACACCCCGAGTGATCAGCCATACACAAATTCTTTAATTTTAAATGAAAAGGTCTTTGTCCCTGTAATGAATAGCTCTTGGGATGATGAGGCACTTGAGGTTTATGAGGCTGCTATGCCTGACCATGAAATCCTTCCATTTACAGGCTCCTGGCAATCTACAGATGCATTGCATTGTAGAGTTAAGGGGATTCCAGATGTTACGTTTAGTCCGTATGAGAACGGTGATGTAAATATGGATGGTAGTCTTGATATATTAGATGTAGTTATGTTAGTTAATTTTGTCTTAGGAATCAATGACCCAGATAATACGCAGATTAATTTATCTGATATAAACAATGATGGTGTAATGAATATCCTTGATATCATAATGCTTGTAAATTTAATTATAGGAGATTAGATGAAAATATTTTTTCTATCAGTGATATTGTTAGTTTCTAATGCATATTCAAATGAGATTTATAAACAAATTAGAATAGAGAATGTAGATGAATCAGATATAAGTCTGTTACAATATAGTGGTATTGATATAGACCATTCAAATTATAGTAGAGGAAATTTCATAGAATTTGCCATTTCACAAAATGATTTAAATATTTTAGATGAACTCGGTTATTACTATGATGTTATTCATGAAGATCTTCAATCCTTTTATGAGAGTAGGTTGACAAGAAATTATTCAAGAGAGTTTGGCTTAGGGTCAATGGGAGGATATTATACTTTAGATGAGGCTGTTCAAAGGCTAGATGACATACATTTAGAGTATCCTGAATTTGTTTCAGAAAAAATATCTCTAGGACAATCATTTCAAGGGAGAGATATATACGCGATCAAGGTAAGTTCCAACGTTAATATGAATGAAAATGAAGCAGAGGTTCTGTACACAGGCATGCATCATGCAAGAGAGCCAATGAGCTTTATGAATCTTTATTATTATATATACTGGCTTTTAGAAAATTATAATGTTGATGATAGAGCAACTCAAATTTTAGATACAAGAGAGCTATGGTTTATTCCGATAGTGAATCCAGATGGATATGAATATAATCGTCAGATTGCGCCAAATGGTGGCGGAATGCAGAGAAAAAATATGAGAGAAACATGCAACTCCTCTGCAGATGGAATTGATTTAAACAGAAATTACAGTTTTCAATGGGGGTATGATAATCAGGGGTCAAGTGGAGATGGATGCAGCGAAACATATAGAGGATCAAGCGCGTTCTCTGAGCCTGAAACTGATATAGTAAGAAATTTTGTTTACGACCATGATTTCCCGATTGCATTAAATTACCACAGTTATGGAAATTTAATGATTCATCCATGGGGATATGAACCAGGGCTAGCTCTTCCTGCAGGTGATGATGCTGCATTTCAGGAAATAGGGCAAGAGATGACTGTCTATAATAATTACTTACTAGGGACAGGTATTGAAACTGTTGGTTATACTGTAAATGGAGAAGCATGTGATTGGATGTATGGAGCAGATGGAATTATTGCATTTACACCTGAGATTGGTGCAAACTCTGATGGATTTTGGCCCTCTTCTAACCGAATAGTTCCTCTAGCAGAAGAAAATTTACATCCTAATATTGTAACCGCATTATATGCTGGCGCGCTTGTGACTTCTGAATTATCTATTCAAGACGGCCCGTATCTCTCTGATGAAGTATATCAGATAAATGTTTTACTTAGCAATGTAGGTCTTTCAGGTAGTTCAGGGATAACTACATTGGAGTTTGTATCTCCTGAAGGGCTAGAATTTAGTGAAAATTTCATTGAAATAGATGAAATAGATCCTCGTTCAAATATTGAGCTAGAAGGAATTTCTGAATTTAGTATCTCACCATATATTCCTGTTGGTGTTGAAGCTAATATAACACTTTTGGTAACAATGCAAGATGGCACTGTAAATGAATCTACTATAACTATAATTTTAGGACAGCCTGAAGCGGTGCTTCAATATGATTTTGAATCTGATGATGGCTTAGATGAGTGGGAACTATCTGGAAGTTCAGATTGGTATACAACTTCAGAATATTCAAATTCAGGTTTAAAATCTTTTAGGTCTGGAAGTATAGGAGATAACCAGCAGTCCATAGCTACAATTATGGTGGACGCTATAACAATAAGCACGGTAGAGTTTTCTTATAGAGTATCCTCTGAATACAGCCCTTCAGGGAACAATTTTTATGATGGATTAACCTTTAGTATTGATGAAGAGGTATTCCAGTATCAACCAAATGCAGATGGGACGACCCCATGGAATAGCGTATCATTTTCATTAGAGCCTGGTCAGCATACCTTGAGTTGGATATACAGCAAAGATGGCGGTGGAGGAAGTACAGATTGTGATAATACAAATTGTGATGATGCTGCATATATTGATGATTTTACAATATACTCTTATGTAGATGAACCGCTGCTTGCAGGGGATTTAAATTTTGATTTTCAAATTGATATACTTGACGTTGTTTTACTTGTGAATTTTGTTCTTGAAGTGAATACTCCAACACAGACAGATATATCAGTTGGAGATTTAAACTCAGATGGAACTCTTAATATTCTCGATGTGGTACAGATGGTGTACCTTATACTGAATTAAGTAAACCTCTGACTTAATCAGAGGTTTACTCAATTAGGATATACTATTTATTTTGTTCTAACCTCTCCTAGAGTTTTATCATTAGATACAAATCCGCCCCTTGCTGTTTTGATGTTAATTTTAACACCCATTCCAGTAAATTTCTTTTCAAGGTTCCCAACCTTCATATTTGCTCTGATCTTAAAAGAAGACCCACTAGGTGCAGAATCATCTCTGATTGAAGCTAAGGTTTTATGGGGCTCGGCGCTAACGTTGCTTTTTCCCTTTTTTACATCAAGGGTTAATCCGTACTCTGCTTTGAATTCTCTTTTTAGTGTTGATACTTTTTTTCTTCCATTAATACTTATTTCTGCCATGATTCCTCCTGTTGTTATATTAATTAAATTTTAATTATTGAATAATTATAAAGTCATACAAATAAAAAATATTGTTTTAGACATGATTCATAATATGATGAATATATATTTTTTTATAAAAAATATATATTTTTTTATTTTTATTTAAATTAATCTCGGTTAAATTATAAATGAGAATGAGTCTCATTATTATAAGGGAGAGGTTGATTGTGTTTTATTTAAGATTATTATTTACATGTTATTTGACTAGTTTCGTTATTGCTGTATGTCCAGATGGTTTTTATGAGGATGATTGCGGGAATTGTTGGCTCCCATATTGTTATGACTATACAACACATTCTATAAATTATGATACTAATTTAGAGGAGTGTTCTGGCTCTACTGAGTTGTGGGTAATCCCTGGAGATGAAGGGGATCCCTTTTTTAATAACTATTGCGATTCATGTCCAGACAATTTTTTTGGTGATGACTGCGGACATTGCTGGTTGCCGTATTGCTATACATATTTTTTAAATCCTCCTCACACTGTTTACTGGGATATTCCTCAGGATGAGTGTGAAGATTTAGGTTACTCCTATTATTATCCTGGAGATGAAGGCGATCCATATTACAATATTAACTGCGATGGTTGTCCCGACGGACAAATCCCTGATGATTGTGATGTTTGTAGAGAGAGCGAATCTGATCCTTTCTGGAATGTTACATGCGCTGATTGTAACGGTGAACCTAATGGCTATGCTTTAGTCGATGATTGTGGAGATTGTCAGCTTGCATACTGCTATGATTATGTAACACATGAATTTAATTATGATTTTCCATGTGATGGCGCTACTGAGATTTTAGTGATGCCTGATGACGCTTCAAATCCATTTTGGAATTCAGGTTGTATGGATTGTATCCCCGGAGACATTAATGGGGATGAAATTACAGATGTTTTAGATGTAGTTCAGATTGTATCTTACATTCTGGATACCACTAACAGTGATTTTGATTTGGGCTGTGCAGATGTAAATGCTGATGAATCGGTAGATGTTTTAGATGTAGTTCAAATTGTTTCAGATATATTAGGGGGATAAACTTTTGTTACTTCATTTTAAACAATTTCTGTACTTTAATTTGTTCTGATGAAATAATTTTACATATATAAACACCAGAAGAAACTTTTGTATTATTATGATTAGTTCCTTCCCATATAACAGAGTAATGCCCCGGAGTATATAATCCATAAGCTAATGTATTGATTAGTTCTCCTCTGAGGTCATAAATTGATAATGATAAGTTAGATACACTATTTACATAAAATGGGATGGTAGTGCTGGGATTAAAAGGATTAGGAAAACTATTACCCAATGAAAACGAGTTAAAAACAATGTTTGACAAGTTGTCCTGACAGGTAGAAGAGTCTCCTCCACAAACCCCACAGTCATCTATTCCGTAAGAACAATCTATATCAGTGCCATACAAAAGGGTTATATGTCCACTATTTCCATTGTCATCATAGTAATCTAATGGCCAAAATTTAATAAAATTGTTTCCATTGGCTGTCATAACTATAAGCTGGTTATTAGTAATCTCCATTGTATAATTATTTGTAGTATCAATTTGACCCCATGTTTCTAATGTTGGGCTTGTGGTTCCCCATGTAAAGGTATGGCTTATTTCATCATAGAAGGATTGGCTTAATGTATCCTGATTAAATTGAGTATTTAGTTCTATCTCAGTAGTTGTATTAAACAAGTCTGCAGTCCATAGATTAATAGAGTCTACATACGCGCCACCGTTTCCAGCGCCAGATGTTCCGCTATTAGTTCTTATATGGTATCTTTGAAATGCGACGTCCCACCCAAGAGAGGTTTCGGGGTTTTCAATTATAACTTCAGCTCCGATTTCAAAATTATAGTAAACCCAATCAGTGTAGCTTGTTGCATTAATTTCGATTATATAGTTATCTGAAAACAGAAAGGATAAAAAAATAGAAATGATAATTTTTTTATATAAAAAAGTCATTTTAAATCCTTTTTAAAGTTAAGTGTGATTTGCATAAAGAATCTCCTCCCTGGATCGTAGCTTGTAAGTATGTCAGAAATCTCACTCTCACTTCTTCTATCAATGTAATCAAATATATTTTTTATGCCAAATTTGAAAAATATATTATTATTTCCCTCCCAGGTAAACAATAAATCACTTATAGTATAGGCATCCAATAATATTTCTTCCCAGTATTTATTACTGCAATATTTTGTTGATAGTGACAACCTTAATTTATTATTGAATTGATGATGTATCTGAATCTTGATTGCATGTTTACTGATACCATCTAATGTATCATTAGATTTACTATTAGCAGAAGTATAGCTGTATATCCCCTTAACGCTAGATTTCTTAGAAAAATCTATATAGTTATTATAATTAATACCGTACAGTAAAATATCAGAATAGTTGTCAGAAATCAAGTAGCTTGTTGTATCTGATGTTGTTAAATCTATTTCTGTTATAGAGCGATAATTAATCATATTGTAATTTTGCGAAGCATAAATTTCAAATGAGCTATTAATTCTTTTTACTGATTCAACAGAAAGACTATAGTGATTGGATGCTTGTGGCTTTAAATTTACATTACCATATATAGATGGGCTATGTTGCTCCATTTCATAATAAAGTTCCTTTAATGAAGGAGATCTGAAGTTATGACTAAAGTTAAATCTAAGTATCTGATTGTACACTCTCTGCTTCAGGGCGAATGAAGGCAAAATATTATATCCATAAGCAGTGTTATAGTTAAACCTTACACCAAGATTTATTGCTGCTGAATTAATATTAAATGCATCAGAAATAAAAAGTGCACCTTCCGAACATTTCTTAAGTGTATCAGAGCCAAAAATTGAGTTTTCATTAATATTTTCTTCATTGGGATTTCCGTTAGAATGAATATCTCTACTTAAATATTCTCTATTTATATATTCAGAACCGATTAAGATTAAATGTGAATTAATTTTTGTATTAAAAATAGCATTTACATTCTGTGTTTTAGGGATACTCCACTCAAATGATTCTGAATCAGGGTTGTGTGGGAAATCGCCATAATAATAAGGATATGTGTAGATTTTTACATATTTTTCATTGTAATATGAAATAGAAAGATTTGAATTTTCATTAATGTTCTTTTTATAATCGATTGATACTATTTGGTCCTTGTAGGATGGAACTTCTCTCTGGAGAACAATTGATGAATCTTCAATTACATTTAAATTTTCATCCAATGAAACACCTAGATTAAGAGCATATTTACTTATATCCTTTGCATAGCTACTATATCGTAATGAAAGTATATTATCAGAATTAAAATTATATATAAGCTTATGAGCAGCTGAAAAGGCAGAATACACTTCAAGAGTTTTATCTATATTCCCAACACCAAGAGAAGGGGTTAAATCATATCCATCTGAGTGATCTTCATTAAGCGATAAATTGTATTGAAAATTATTATTACTATAGCCAAGACTAAATTGTTTGGACGTGATTAGTGGAGCATCATTAAGAATCTTTAATCTCGCCCATACTGAGTTTCTTCTTTTCTTAGTAATTAGGTTGATAACACCACCAATTGCCCCAGAGCCATACAGAGTCGACATTCCCCCTCTGATGACTTCAACTCTATCAATATCTTCTGAGTCCAACATTGAAAAATCAATATTTCCTGCAAATTCTGCATAAACTCTAAATCCGTCAATTAAAAAAGCTATATTATTAGAGTTGTAGCCCTGAATTTTAATGCCATTGTTTCCATGATTATCGTGCACTATCTGAACGTTAGGGATAGCTATCTCAATAAGTTCCCTGGTATTTGAAGCACCCGTAAATTTAATTTCATTTTCATCAATTATGTGAGTTAATACTGGAGATTCCTTGATATGTATATTATTTCTTAAACTAGTAATGAAAATTTGATTATTGCTTATTGAAGACTGAGAAAGGATTACATTACTTCCATTATCAATTATATTCTGAAGGCTATATGATGTTTGTTTAAATCCTATATGAGAAAAATAAAGGCTATCAGGAGGGCTCTCTTTATCAAACTCTATGAGGTATATTCCTCTATTGTCAGTTACAGTGCCATTGGAAGAATTAGTAACTGTTACTTCAACATTTTCAATTGGGTTGCCTAACTCATCATAGACTGTTCCAACAATTGATGTTTGCTGATTACTCGCAATCAAAAAGGTAGCTACTAAAAAAAGATATTTATTCATATTTTTATTGAGAATCATTCTCATTAACAATCAAAATATAAACAGGATTACTTTTCAATACAAAAGAATTTACTGTATTTATACGCCGGTTTTATCGGGGTCCCAAATATACTTATGCATTTGAATTTGCATTCTGACATCTAGGTTGTCATCTAGTATCCAATTAGATAATGTCTCAGGGCTCATCATATCAAATACAGGAGACATTAGAACAGTATTTTTATTTGTCATATTATGTGTATCTATTTTTTTCTTCGCCCATTTATAATCATTAATATCACCAATCACAAACTTGATTTCATCTCTTGGATTCAAATCTGCGACAATCTCCCATAAGTTGTGTTTTGACATGCCGCTTGATGGGCATTTAAAGTCAACAATTTTTTTCACTTCTTTCGGGACATCACTGAGTTCTATGGCACCGCTTGTTTCTAATAATACATTATATTTATTATTTAATAATTCTTGCATAAGAAAAATTACGTTATTTTGTAGCATAGGTTCTCCACCCGTAATCTCAACTAGCTTAATTTCCATTGGTTTAATGGCATCCATTATCTGTCCTATGCTCATATCTTTTCCATCATGGAATGCATACTCTGTATCACAATAACTACATCGCAGGTTGCAGAATGTTAACCTTATAAATATACATGGCAGTCCCATCTGAGTAGACTCCCCTTGAATACTTTTAAATATCTCATTTACCTTTAAAATTTTATTATTTTTCAAATTATTCATTTATTGTTTTCTAAGCATTTATATTATACTTAATTTATAATTCTTCTAATGAGTGAAAATAATATAAATTAATAATGGATTCTTATCCTAAACTATTTATCCCTGGTCCAACTCATGTTCCAGACAGAATTATGAGAGTATTTTCCACGCCACAAATAGGTCATAGAACAGAAGAAATTTCTGAATTAATAGAATATATAACAGCAGGAATAAAAAGAGTTTTATATACTAAGAACAAGATTTTTCTTATGTCTCATGCAGCAACGGGGCTATGGGAAATGGGATTAGTAAATAGCATTAATAAGGGTGTATTACATTGTTCCAATGGCGCATTCAGTTCAAAATGGGCCAAGATGTCTGATTCCTGCGGGTATAAGAATAAAATTATTGAATATGATTGGGGAAAAGGAGTTAAAGCAGATGATATTGATGCTTTGCTTAGTGCAAATAATTTTGATGTTTTAGCTATGGTCCATAATGAAACATCAACAGGTGTCATCAGCAACCTCGAGGATATTTCTGAGATGCTAGAATCAAAATATCCTGAAGTCATTTGGTTAGTAGATGCTGTGAGTTCAATGGCTGGAGTAAAAATTGATGTAGATGCACTTGGAATTGATTTTTTACTATCATCTACCCAAAAAGCATGGGGTCTTCCAGCAGGATTTGCAATATGTTCAGTATCTGAAAAAATGATTCAGAAATCTAGAAATATTTGTAAAAAGGGATATTTTTTTGATTTAATGGTTTACGAAAAGTATATGAAGAAATTTCAAACACCTTCTACGCCCTCAGTTCCACATTTATTTGGATTAAAAGAAGTCCTGAGTATTATTGAAGAAGAAGGGCTTGATAATAGATGGAATAGGCACATTGAAATGAGAGATTATGTAATTGAATGGGCACTATCTCATGGACAAGAGATATATTCTGAAGTAGACTGCCAATCGCCTACCATAACCTGTATTAGAAATATTAAGGAATGGGACTTAGATAAAATGTATTTTACACTTCTTGAGCGTGGATTTAGGATGGATAGGGGGTATGGAATGCTTAGAGGAAAAGCATTTAGAATTCCTCATTTGGGTAATATCCACATGGATGATATAAGTGAATATCTCAGTGAAATTGAAACGGTATTAAATGTTTAATGTCCTAATTACTGACCCAATATCGGAACAGGGATTACAAATACTTGAAAATGATAAGATTAATATTATTTATAAGCCAAAAATCACTGAAGATGAACTTGAAGCAATAATTTCTGACATACATGGGTGGATAATTAGAAGTGGCACGACTATATCAAAAAAAAACATCAATGATGCTACTTCCTTATCCGTTATTGGTAGGGCTGGAGTTGGAGTTGATAACATCGATATTGATTCAGCAACTAGCAATGGCATAGTAGTTATGAATCTTCCAGATGGTAATACGGTTTCTGCTGCTGAGCATACTATGTCAATGCTATCAACACTTTCTAGAAATATACATGAAGGACATCTTGGGTTGCTGGAAGGGAATTGGAGAAGGCATGAGTTAGTAGGCAATGAACTTAAAGATAAAGTTTTAGGAATTGTGGGTCTTGGTAAAATTGGTAGAGAGGTGATGAAAAGAGCATTATCATATGAAATGAAAATTATGGGCTATGATCCATTTGTAAATCAAGAAATGTTTAATCCAGATACTATTAAAATTGTTACTATTAATGAATTAGTATCTAATAGCGACTACATTACTCTGCATGTTCCTTTGATTGAATCTACAAGAAATCTATTTGACTTAAAGCAGCTAAAGAAGATGAAAAAAAATGCAAGAATAATCAATGTCGCCCGAGGGGGTATCATAAATGAGAAAGATTTAAGTACAGCATTAAATAGTGATATAATTGCAGGCGCAGCTATTGATGTATTTGAGACGGAGCCACTTGAGAAAAATCATCCTTTTATTAATACAAAAAATTTATTATTAACTCCACATTTGGGTGCATCAACTATTGAGGCTAAGGAAGGAGTATCAAAAGGGATATGTCAGCAAGTAGTAGATTTTCTTTTATGTCAAAAGCTTACGAATGTTCTGAATATTCCTATTGCAGACATGTCAATATTAAAAGAAATTGAGCCTTTTTTAGATATTGCTGAAAAATTAGGTGTATTACTATCACAATTGATAAATGAATCAATAACATCAATTGATATTGAGTGTTATGGGACAATCGAAGAGCCAAAACCTATTTGTATCTCATTTTTAAAGGGATTGTTTATAAATGTTACTGACAATAGAATAAATTTTATTAATGCATCTTCAGTTGCTGAAGAAAGAGGAATTTCAATTTCTCATTCATATTCATCAAAAAATATCAGTTATTCAAATCTTATTATAGCAAAAGTAAAAACAACTAATTCAGAATATTCCATAGGTGGAAGTATTTTTTCTGAGAGTCATCCTCGTATCGTTAGTATAATGGGTTACAGTGTAGATGTTTTCCCTGAAGGTGTTATGCTATTTATGAAAAATCATGATGTCCCAGGAGTAATAGGAAAGATTGGAACTCTTCTTGGTGAAAATAAAATTAATATAGCAAGCTATATACTCAGTAGAGAGATTAAAGATAAATCAGCATATTCAATAGTTAAGTTAGATGAAAAGATTAATGAAGAATTAATAACTAAGATAGCAGAATTTGAAGAGATTCAAACAGTAAATCAGTTGGAGATTTAGTGAAAAGTATTATTGTATTTGCTTCTGGTGGTGGTTCAAATTTTGAAGTTATTTATAATAATACCAAAAATAATAAAATAGAAAACTCTTATATATCATTACTT
>CAYNPP010000030.1:0-12872 GCA_964399095.1 uncultured bacterium
GCCATCTTTAGACTTTATTAAAATGGAATCTAATTGAGGGTAAGTCGTAAATGAAGATATGCTAGGCATAAAAACCTTCTCTTTATTAGTTTCCAAATCATAAAATAGAATTGTTGATTTATCTGAAGAACTAAAATCATACCAGGGGATGTCACCATATGAGCCTTCATCATCATGATAGCTGTAGAATAGTTTATTATTAGCAAAACCAATATCACCGAATAATCCTTCTCTTGTAGGAACAGCAATTATTCTATCCTCTATTCCATTAAAATCAATTTTAGTAAGACTATTTTCTTTTTTCTTATCATCCTTCTTATCATCTTTTTCTTTTTGGATTTTGATTGGTTTAGATTCAGATTTATAGAAGGGTGAATCATTTTCTTTATCAAGAGAGATTATGTATGGTTTTTCTCCTCTTGGAAATCCTAAATCAAAATGTAGATTATCATAAACAGGATTAAAAATTCGTTGTGAAATAAATGCTAAATATTTTCCAGTGGGATCAAATACAGGGCTATAGTCACTTAGTATTGGGTTGGAAATTTTATGTTTTTTCATAGTTTTTAAATCAAATATTTTAATTCCTTGCTGTCTATCATTAAATGAGCATGAATATGCAATGAAATTTCCGCATGGAGACCAATTGAAGCTCGAACCAATTACATGTCTTTTACTTTTATCAATTTTATGTAAGCTTGATTTTTTTAAATCAACAAGTAAGAGCTCATTTTTATGATTAGAAATAACCAATAGATCTTTCACAGGCGATACTTTCATATCATAGGGCCTACCAATATTCAGGTTAAGTGTCTTAGCTTTTTTCCTTCCCTTTATAAAGTGAATTTCAAGTTTTTCATCACCACTCTGATCACTAACTAGTACGACTTTTTTCCCGTCATTAAGGAATCTAGTTTTTTGATATCTCACGCCATCAGCTAATCCCTGTTGATATGTTGGTCCGTTCCATATTCCCATAGAAAATGATTTTCCCCTTGATATAAAGGATGTCATACTGCCATCATTATTTACAGATATATCTTCAAGATATTTAACAGGACTAGCAAACTTTCTACTTCTCTGTGTCATTGAAGATGAAAAGTTTATTTCCACCTTATTTGTTTGATTGTTTTTTACATTGAAGCAATAGATATCCGCGCCACTATGGTAAACGATACTATTGTTATCAGTAGTAGCGTTTCGTGCGTAATAGTTTTTATGAAAAGTATGCTGCTTTAGACCCCTTCCTGATGATAAGCAGGAGTAGATGTTAGATATCCCTTCATGATCTGAAAGGAAATAAATTCGTTTATCTATCCACATTGGGCAGGCCATATTTCCCTTTAATGAGATTAATTTTTTAAAATTCATTTTATCATCACTACTAACCCATAGATTACCTGCCGTTCCACCTTTATATCTTTTCCATCTTGCAGGGGCAGCGGTATTTCTACCAAGGATAGTGCCGCTAGCTCCAAATGCAATATTCCCTGCGATTCCATATGGGAGTAATTTTGTCATTCCACCATTTAGGTTAACCTTAGCCAAATTTGAAACTCTTCCAAATGGTTGCGCCACATCAGTAGCAAACAATATATCTTTACCGTCCCAAGCAGCAATTCTAATTACAAATGCTCCATCATAGGTTAATCTTTTTGATGGACCGCCTTCTGATGGCATTATATACACCTCATTATTCCCATCTTCTGTGCCAACGAATGCAATCCATTTCCCATCTGGTGATAATAATGGAGAAGAAACTTCACTTATATTTGAAGTTAATCTGATTGCATTGGAATTATTTAAATCAACCGACCAAAGGTCATCATCTGAAACAAAGACTATCTTATTATTATGTATAGTTGGGAATCTGTAATATCCACTCATAGCGCTCCTATATATTTTGAATTAAAATTGATGTTAAAATATAAAATATTTGTAATAATTTATTAGTATATAATTAAATGCAAGGAAGGTTGAAATGAGAGCACTGTATCTTGAAACATTAAGAATGTTATTAAATACCATCGTGTGTATTTTAATTTTTGGGGCGGGAATGGAAATCCCAAGTACTTTTCTACAGATAATTGCAGTTGTAATGTATTTGAGCTATTTAATTGCATCAGTTGAGAGAAGAACCACTTGGGAGGCAACGCAAAAGAAAGAAGAGTACAGAGAAAAATATCCAAAGAAAGATTAGTTATTTTAACAATTGTGATTTAGTTTTTGAACTTAATTATCTTTAAATGGGGGAACTATGAAAAAAATATTATTATTTATTATTTGTTCCTTTCTTTCTGCTTCAACCTTTTCAGTTGAAGGTATGACGTGTGGAGTGGGTTGCGCAAATAAAATAAAGATGCAAATGGATACTCTAGATGGAGTGAAATTATGTGATGTTAATTTTGAAACAGGCATAATGACTGTTGAATATGATGATTCAAAATTAAATGATCAGAAAATAATATCACATCTAACATCAAATACAACATATAAAGTTGCTCTAACCACAGATGGTTCAACTAAAAATAAAACCACTTCCCAAAAATCTTGTTGTTCAGAGAAAGAAAAAGTTGGTTTTTTTAAGAAACTATTTAGTTGGTTTTAAGTTTTAATATTCAATAAAACTAAATCTTTTGGTGTAGTTTGTTGATGGTTTATCATCAATTTCAAGTAGTGGATAAATAAACAGATTTACTTTTCCATTATCGTAATTATCTAAAACAAAATCTCTACCAGTAATCATATCTACTCTATTGCTGCATATAGTACCAAAAAAATAATCTTTTTTCGCTGGATTTTTATCTGCCTCTGATATATCAACTGGAAACCATAATCCATTTTTATAGTAATCTGCCCAACAGTGATACCCACCTATTTCCCCATGGCTATTTTCTGGTAATTGGAATCCCATATGAAATCTGACTGGAATTTTTAGCGTTCTACCTAAAGACATAAAGTAGGAATGATAGTCTGTGCAGTTTCCCACTCCAATATCACATGCATAAATTGCATTTCCATTTCCAAATGTGTAATTATTATTTTCTTTTTTAGATTTTTGATATAGCTCTACAACTCTATCCCTTGTTACACCTTTCTCACCGTATTTTGTTTTTTCATTTAACCAAGGCTGTTTATAGTATTCGCTAGAAAAGCTCTTAGGTTTTCCATAGTGCATACCAGAAAATACAAAATCATATATTCCTCTTACGTTATCCTTCGATAATTTGTTTTCTTTAATGACATCGGAGAATATATCTCCTGTTGGAACAGTTTGATATGAGCCAAGATAGTTATCTTCATCTAGGCCCTTATAACTTTGATTACTATGTTCTTTTCTTTTAACATCAAATGTGATTGTAATAGTTGATGGTTCCTGTATACCTTTTTCATTAAACACATATAAGTATTTATTATTATGCACAGCCTCATTTTTAATTTGATATTGGATGTCTGAATATATGTTAAAATTTGAGATATCTTGGACTTCATTACTTTGAGGAACAGGAATCCATACCTCTATCTTTTTACCGTTAGATGGTTCAAGATTTACTTCATACTTAAATTGAAAGGAACGTTCATTGTTGGTAGTACATGAAACTAAAATAATCATTAGTGTAATTAATAAAAACTTTTTCATAATTAGCATTTTCTTATATGCCTATCTATAATTAGCTATAAAATTATATACATTTATATATTTATCTAAAATAAATTTTTAAGGAAAAATGATTTCTAGATATATAATTAAAATATTATCGGAATCAAATTTGGAGACAAACAAAATCATATACCTTAAATAGCCTACAGCAAATATCTATCTATATTTTTTTAACATCTTTAATTGCTATAATTATTTCTATCCATTAAATTAACTCAATTCATTATAATAAAGGCTTCACATGAGATATTTATACGTTCTGTTGATTTTAAATTCTCTTTTTGGAATAAAGCAAAAATCTGGACCTCTGAAATTGCTGTCTATTCTGACGCCTAATTGCCACGATGATTTCTATGAATTTACAATGAAAAATGGTGATAAAATTGAAGGAGTATTCTTAGGATATAGTGAAAAATATTCATATACAGTATATAATAAAAAAGATAAAGAATTTATTATTGATGGTAATGATATAAAAAAAATTAGATTTTCACTAAAATATGGAGAACCAATTATTGCCTCAAGCGCTAAATATAACACTGATAAATCAGGTTTTGTTGTTACTCTAAAAAAGAATCAAAAAGAAAAAGATTTAAGGCTTAACAATATTGAGTTTATTACCTTCTACATGATAGAAAAAAATCGACAAAAATTTGGTGAAATTAGAAGTATTAATGTACAACAAAATCAAAATATAATTAAGATTCATGAAAAAAAGGGACGATATTTTGTACAAAGATATATTAGCAAATGTAAAATTGGAACAAATGATGAAGATTGCTTTAAAAAAATAAAATTTCTACCTAAGGGATTAAAGAAAACAACATATGCGAACTCAACAAAAAAATAAATTAATAAAGTTATTCAATCAAAAGGTCTTCAAAAGATTTTTTCAAAATTTTCTTATACTTATATGCTGCTCCTTTGTCTTTTCATCTGAATCAAGAGTAATAAAAATTAAAAGCTACTCCAATCAAAAATTAAATAATCAATACTTTATTGATTTAAAAATTCAAGACAGCCAAATTTCAGATATAGAAATCAAAAATAATAACTCTAAAAAAAATAAGCTTGGACTTGGATATATACTATTTGATGATGGAAATCCAAAAGATCTTCTAGGGTATACATCAAATTCAAATAGAGGAACTGGTAAAAAAGAGCAACCATTTAAGTATAATGCAAAAGATTCAATTTTTGTTTATCCAAAAAATCATGCAATCACAAAGATTAGGCTGACTCTTGAAAAAATGGTAGAAGAATATACAGGAGATCAACCCTACAGTATTAATACTACTTGCAAAGTAAATGATAAATATGACGCAACCGTTGAAATCAAAAAAACAAATGACAAGATTGTTATTAGGAGCATAATATTTATACAGGATAAAGAAATTATTCCGAAGGATATTTTGGGTGATTGCACTAACCCCAATGACTCAAAATTAAATGTTTCTGAATTAAAAGAATATAAAATAATAAATGGCTTTAGAGATGGAGTTGTTTCAAATATTAATATATATTCAGAGTGTAATAGCTCTGGAGACTTGATAGTATCAGATCGTTTATCAAATGATGCAAATTGCGGACCATTTGATGTAGGGAGTGCATGCACAATAAAAATACCAGATAATAATTGGATCAATCTCCATTTTGATTTTAAGTATAAGGGGGTACAGCGTTCAAGAGATAGTGAGGGAAAGAAATTTTATTTTTATAATTACATAAACAAAAACAATAATGCAATATCTCTAGATGAGACTTTGCTCCCTGGAAAACCTATTTCTCTAGCAGAATTTGACTCTAACAAAAAAATACACATTGAATATACTGTAAATGAAAAGCTTAGAGATTATTATCTAGAAAAAGGAGAAATACTAAAAATCAGTAATTATAATCAGATAGCCAATCTATCGATTAATGGTGAGCTATGTATAATTAGTAAAGATGAAAATCAATCATTAAAGGCCACAATTCCTGATAACCCTATATTAATTGTAGTTGATCTCAATAGTATATCTAAATCTAAGGATGAAAAAAAAATCAAGGGATTTAAAGAGGCAATAAATAAAATTTATGAGACAATAAATAATTCAAATATACATATGTATAGATATCTAAATCCGTTTCCATCTATGCACTATATAAATAATTTAATGCTAAGAGAGATAAAGCATAATGTTGGATTTAATGGCGTAATAACTAAAGAAAATATTGATGAATTTACTGATTATTATAATAACAAATCAGATAAGACAATTGAATATAGTAATTGTAATTCTGAATCATTAAAGGCCACTATTAGCTCCACTAAAGAAACATCTAAAATAAAAAATCATTATTGGGTATTTGAAAAGATTTTAGGAGTAAAAGATATATATGTATGGAATTTTAAAGTTCAAGAGGCAATGGATTCAAATGAATACATATGTCAATTTAATGAGAATGTTGTTAAGAAAGATTTTATCCCTTCGAGTTTTACGAAGAATAATGGAAAAATTTTCTATCTCTCCTTTAAACCAATTGACATAGATGCAGAAATTCTCCCAGAGAATATAGAGTATTTGAATTTAAAAGAAAATACAGCTGATGAAATAATTGATATTATCACAAATAACTAATGGAGATTCTTTAAAATGAGAAAGTATATTTTATTTTATATTTTGTTTATTAGCATTATAAGCGCAAATACAATTAAATATAATACTGTTGTTAGTAATTCGCTTGAGCCTCATCCAGGGTACACATGGAAACAATTTTTATATGATATTCGTGTGGTCCCTGGGCAAACAAATGCAAGATTTTGGTCTACTCACTTCGAAGGGACATTCACAACTGAATATATGACGTGGATAGCACCAATTTACAAATCGGATGATCCTTCTGATGAATTCGTTCAATTTACACAAATTCGAAATAGAGCAGGCGAGGAGATTCCCATTCCTGATAGGTCAGATTTTATTTTGCGTGAAGATGATTTCCATGAATTCAGAAAAGTTTTTTCTGACATGGAATGTAAAAGGTTTGATAATGGATTTGAGGTTAACTACTATAAAATTTTAACCGCAAAAAATCAAAACGAAATTATCTGGTCATCAAATCCATCAGATACTGCTAGCTATTTTCTATCTGATAGCACAAAACATAATCCTATAATCTATTATGCCTACGGACATGTGAAAAGAGGTAAAGATGAATATGTTATATTAGGTATTCAAAATTATTTTGCACAAGCCTCCTTTGGGAGTGAAGGAATTTTGGGTTGGGTACAGACTAAAAAAGATGGAGAAGAGCAGCTAGCTGTTCTATGGAATAGTGCAATAGGGGTAAGACCAAAGGAAAATCCAAAAACCCCACCTATTGTTTTTCCAAGATCAGGGATAGATAATGGCTATAATGAGATTAGAAAATATGTGAGTAGAGGAATAGAGCCAGATAGCTTGATTGTAGACTCTCGGGGTTTAGATAATTATTATACAAAGTTTCATGAGCAAAAGGGAGGTGTATTTAGATGGCTTCCAATGTATGATGCTGTAGAGGGAAAAGAGAAATATGTTATGAGATGTGGTATTACAACAGATGTTATGGATTTATATCAAGATTTAATGGAAATATTACTTATGAATGAATATCAAATAGTATTTTTATTAGATGGATCTGCTAGCATGACATATGTTTGGAAAAATTTACCTGATATTCTAAAAAACACCCTAAGTCATTTGATAAATCATAATTTTAAAAACATTAAAGGTGATGAAATTACACCAAAAATCAAAATTTTTTATTGGAAAGGAAGCCCAACTATCTATTCTTACATAAACTCTGAGTGGATTGAGAATGAAACGGATGTTGATAGTGAATATTATAAGTTACAAAATTTTAAAACTGAGGGAACCGGCACAGTCAGAGTACCAATAGCAAGAACCGTTGAATCAATTTTAAGTATGGATGAGATTGGGAATTCCCCTACTTACTTTGTTGTATTTGGAGACGCTTCTGATGTTGATTATAATGGACAAGACTTGTCAACATTAAACATGTTCGATCCTTGGCTTGGATCCAGTGGTTCTTCTTCAGATGAAGGAACAATAACATCACAATACTTTGAGCTGCGTGGTATTAGGATACAATCTTCTCCATGGTTTTCTTCTCAAAGTCCTAATCCTAATATGATGGATTTCATTAGTGCGTATGATGAATTTATGGGAAATTTTGGTGGTGAGTTACTATGGGATGAGAAAGTAGATTTTAGTCAGAATATTTCTTCTTCAGTTGTAGAAGAGATTGGAACTAGTATTGCTGATATGATTATTCAAGACGTTAACTCTATTAGTAGTTTAATTGCATCCACAACCAAATCAGGCTTGGATGATAAACAGATTCAATCTCAATTTGGAAAGCACTCTCCATTTGGACAAGCATATTTAGATAAAATTAGAAAATATTTTGCAAATTCAAAGTATACAGAGAGAGGAGCGCACACATATTTTCAAGATGGTTTAATTCTAGCAAAGGGTTCTGTAGGGCATGAATTACTCTTAGAAACTGATGTGCATATAACTGACGACAAGCTAGCAAAATTATTTGAAGCCCTAAATAAATATGTTACAGCTCCAGATATAGATAAAGCAAAAAAGTTAGTTAGAAAAACTCTTTCTATATTTTTTGATGAAGAAATGGAAAATGTTGATATGGAGTTTATGGAAAAAACTACCTTAAAATCTTTCTGGAATAATGTTCTTGGTGATAATGATATCTCTAAATTTTTAATTCCTGGAATATTTGATAATAACTACAGCTTCAGAGATTTAACTCATAATTTGACAGGGAATAGAGATGTCGAGACGAAATTTCTATCTAATGCCTCTGATATGTTTACTGCATTGCAGAAATATTATAACTCTAATAATGGTGAAGGATATAGCAAGATTGAAACTATAGCAAATTATGAGACAAATGAGACAGTTATTCATTACTTTGTAAACTCAAAAGACATAATGCTATTTGATGATTTACCAATTATAAAAAATAAAAATTAATTCATTGCTCTGAAATAAGATATTGAAAAATAACAATAGATATTTTGACCGGTTAGTATTTTGGAGATTCTTTTTTAGAAAGAATCAAGATGGAAGTACAGATCTTAAATTATCTTTACTATTTATGTTTGTTGTTATATCATTTACATTCCTGATATTCATTCAAACTTTTTCATTGTATTCACTTAATTTTGAGAGAGATAAATATTTATCTAATAATTGGAATAAATTTTACGATCTTCATATATATGATGTCCTTCCTGATGAATATGCATCATATAGAGAGGTACTCGAAGATAAGGGGAGTATGATCTTTAGCCCAGTAGATCCACAGTATTCCACAGTTATTGGAATTAAAAGTAAGAATAAAGAGCAGCAGCGAGTCCCCGTTTATTTATTAGATACTAAACAAGATACATCACTGATAGGTTTGCTTACCGATGGAAATATGCTAGAGGAGAACTCAATCTATCTTCAAAGATCATTAATGAAAACACTTGAAATAAAAGAAGATGATTTAGTACTAATTAGACTGTCAAAACCAATCAATATTGATGGAAAATATACATACAGAAACTATAAATTCCCTCTTTTTGTAAAGGAAATCAAGGGCGATACAAGTATTAAATCATTTATTTTTAAGGACTATTTGTTTGGAATATTTGGAGATAGTTTGGATAAGCTAATAAACTACCAGTTTTCTAGCCTAGAGGACATGTTTTCATTCCTTTTTAACACTTTGAACCAGGAAGAAAAACATGATACCCCTTACTACATAGGAATAAATCAACCTTTAGTTAGTGGCTTAAATAACATGATTATTTTTTCTGAGAAAAATTATTCAGAACTGGAAAAAAAATCAATATTTAAACGTGATAAACTCTCTGATATTAATAGTAGCTACTTATTAAATAATTACAATATCGAGTTAAAAGATTCAATGTTGATAAAGTTTGAGGCGTGCGGTAAAAATGTAAGTAAGTCATTTCCTATTAAAGATGAGTATGGAAGACCAATAATAATAAAAAAATATTTTGATGATATTTTTAAAGAATCCTGCGCAGAAAATTGTCAACGATATTCTCCGTATATAAGTGGCAGGATAAAACCCCAAGATCGTGATAAATGTAAGAATATTAACTTAGCTAAAAAGTCAAACAAAGATTGTGATTTTATAATTAATAATGAAGAAGATTGTGAGCTTCTTGATAGAGGAATAGCAAATAACAAGTTGAAATGGATAGATTCAAGATGTCAGCTTGTTGGTTTTCAATCAGGAAATAGTTGTTGGAAAGATAGTGTTAATATTACATCAGTGGACTTCCTCTCTAGAATACAATTTTCTGTATATGATGATTCATTTAATCAATTTCAGTGTAACAAAGAAAGAGAAGACAAAGGAATTGATTTAGTTTGGAGAGAATCAACATGCCAAACATGGAGCACATGGGAAGATGTTCAGATTTCAGAAAAATATTATATTCAATATGATTTTGATAGATATATAAAGAATGAAAATGAAGAATTCAAAGATAGATTTCATGAAAATATTTTAGAGCATAACTCAAAAAATAAAAATATCTCATTGTTTCATACAGATGTAGATGAACAAAAAAAATATAAAAAAGATTTATCAAAGGTTGTATTTGCTCATTATGAAAGTTTTGAAGATGACTCTTTAAATATTGAAATTCTACAAAAATTTAATGAGCTTGGTATTAGATGGGATAGCGCAAGATGGAGTCAGTTCATAGAACTACAAAATAATATTGAAAAAACTCAAAGCAATATCCTAAGATTGATAATAATTAATTTATTAGCATTCATATTGGTGCTAGTAATTAAGTTCATGTTAAGACTGAAATTAGAGTTACATCTCCTAGGGGTGCTGAAGTGTTTTGGTTATTCAAAAATGGTCATATTAAACACATATAATCTTGGAAATATTATAATAATATTGCTTGGGTTTGTTTTTGGTTATATTCCCTTTGGTATTTTATATAGTTTAGCTTCTGGTCATAGTTTTGATTTTATATTAGGACTATATTTTAGTTTTGAAGCTCTATATGGTTTAGGTTTCTTAGCAGCATTAATTACTTTTTCTTTAGTTACCACCACAATATTTATAAATAAATATGCAGGTAAAGAAAATATTTATGAATTGATTAAATATGAGAGTTAGTTATGATAAATATTAAGTTTCCTTTAACTAAAACATTTGAATCAAGCAAAGGATCAGCTTCTAGAGATATTATTTTTAATGTGGCAAGAGATATTAATGGTAATCTCATTGATGAATTGAAAATAGATACAGGACATGTCTACACGCTTTATGGAAATAATGGGATTGGAAAAACTACATTTATGAATATTATTTCATTACTAACAAACTCCAACAAGCCATATTACAATAAAAAAAGTGAATTTTATTATGGGTTTGATGATATGCCGAAATCAAATGACAATAAATCAATCTCCAGATTTAAATATTTTTCTTTTATTTTTCAGGATCCCCATATAATAAATATGTATACATTAAGTGAAAATATGCAAATTGTAAATTCAAAGTTTGACTATCAAAGAGACTTCAAATTAATCAAAGAAAAAATTCAAGAATTAAATGATATAAATGAAAAATCAAAAAAATTTTTTTTATTAAAAATAGATAAGTTTATAAATGAAAAGGATAATACCCCATTTTATTTATCTGGAGGGGAGAAACAGTTACTTGCATTTATTAGAGCTCTAATAAAACCATCAAATATTCTTTTTGCTGATGAGCCCTGGGCAAGTATGGATCTTCACTTGAAAGAATTTATTGAACTTCAAATATATAAATATATCAACAATGATGATGTTTTTAGCTTTATTAGAGACCGGTGGGAATATCTAGATGAGCAAAAAATAGCAATGATAATTTCTCATCCAACACAAGAAAGAGTTGGTGAAGGAGAAGATATTTCAAAAAAAATTGATTCTATGTCAAAAACAATTCCTGTAACTAAAAATAAAAATGACAATATTAAGGATGCTCAGGTATTACACCTAGATACTTATAAAAAAAGATGAAAATAATGCTACACATACTATTTTTTGTATTTGGGTTTCTAATTGCGGGAGATCTTGAGTTTGTTACTGATAATAAATTAGAAAGTGACTCTACCTATAGTAAGATGGATGATAAAATTTCAATGTTAATTTATGATATTTGGAAAGAAGATGACTTTTCAAATATTAATTACATAAAATGTCAGTATAAGGATATAGATTTTTCCCCTCTAAAGATTCGAGGGGTCCAGTATATACAACCTCAGTGGATTCATTCTTCAGACCCTGTGAATAAATTTATTCCTAATGAGTCCGTATATGTATATCATATTTTCAACACGGTGCTATCTATTCAAAAAAGTAAGAATAATGAATTTGTGTTAGATGAATCTTCACTTAAGTCATTTGTATATAAAGATAATCTTGAAGAAACCAAAAAAATAAAAGATAATCTGATTCTTATTGTTGATGAGACTAACATCCCCCATAATATTGATAAAACTAATCGCATAAAATTAAAACCAATAACTAAAAATTGGATGGATACCATTAAAGAAAATAAAAAGGCCCTTACATTTGCAGGATGCTTCGCAAATGGATTGCTAAGCTACTATTATATTAGTAATTCAAATAAAAACTTTTATCTATATAACGTTTCATCAGATAACGATGTGGTAGATGATTATAAAGTTTTATCGCAACGTCAGATGAAATTTGGATTGGTATTTTCTGTTGGAACAATGTGGCTCTTTACATGGGGCTTGTTTATGTAGGCTAATGAAATGAAAAAAAATAAATAAATAATGCTTATAATATTTTCGATTTGCTTTAGTGGAAGCTTTTTAGATTATGCACAGCTAAAAGATAAACAAAATATAAAAACAGATTCTAAGATTTACTCTATTATAAGGGATATTCAATTTGATTTTGCTAAAGCAACTCAGGATACTGTAACAATAAAAAAAATTAAAAAAGATTTTATTGAGGTAGTTGTTGAGTCTGCTGAGATTCCACGCACCACAAAATTTCATTATGATCACAAAAATATATACACAGAAAGATTAAATGAGAAAAAGCCTTATTTAGTAGAGGGACAGCAGATTGTGATTTATCATCTGTTTAAT
>CAYNPP010000030.1:12882-13131 GCA_964399095.1 uncultured bacterium
GAAAAAAATACATAGTAATAGATGAAGAAGATTTATATAAATATTTTAATATAATGTTACTATCAGCAGGGCATTCAAGGTTAGCTGGAAAAGCAATAAGATGGGCAGAAGAAAATATATTTAAATATTCAAATAATGTAAATGATAATAATGAGCTTTACGAATTCTATCAAGCGTTAACTTGGTCGATGCCAAAAGTTTTTCATACGGAGGGATGTAAAGGTAAAGAATCAAGGATATATTTAGATT
>CAYNPP010000031.1:0-12708 GCA_964399095.1 uncultured bacterium
TTATTATTGCCTCCTTGAATCTAGTTATGGATTTTGATTTTATTGAGGAAGGCGCTGAAAATGGCGCACCTAAATACATGGAATGGTATGGTGCATTTGGACTCCTTGTGACCCTGGTTTGGCTATATCTTGAAATCTTGAGATTGCTAGCAAAATTGCAATCAAGGAGATAAATTAATCATATATAGTATCAATATTTTGATTAATACTACCTATAGTGTTAAAGTAATACTTTAAATATTTGTTTGGATATAATAGTATTAATACGCTAAGTTTACCGCAAGAAGTTAATCTGATGATTAATTTCGGCTTTTTTACATAACCTTTAAGTCTAGTAAGAATTCTAAAATGCTTGACATTTTAGATAATAACAAAACAAGGAGAAAACAATGAAATCAGCATTAAATAATGTAAACGGTTGGGTAGGTGGAATAGTTGGCTTGCTTAAAACTGTAATTGTATTTTTTGTATTCGTTAATATCTTATATGTAACTGACGTAAACCCAATTGGTGGGATTATAGATTTAGTTAATTCATTTGTAGATGGTGGATTAGCGGGTCTGTTAGCACTGATTGTATTTGCTACTTTCTTGGATTAATACCAGAATACTAAACAATTGGTTATCAGGCTCTGCATTAGCAGGGCCTGATATTCAAAATCCAAGGAGGTTCAAATGAAAGATGGATTGTCTTTAATCACAGGTTGGCTTAACAACATCACTGATGTTTTAAAAGCCTTGATTGGATTAGGAGTTGCTATAGAAATCCTATTTGGTGATATGTTTGGTGTTATCGCTGGAATAGGAAGCTTAATGTCGCAATTTGGAGATGCAGGTATAGCAGGATTAATAGCTCTTCTACTTATTGTAACGATGTATAACAAAGGCAAATAATCTTAACTATCTTTGTGATAAAGCTTACTAAAAAGCCTCAATTTTATTGAGGCTTTTTTTTTATTTAAAAAGATGAGGATCTCTTTTATTGTATATTTCATAGAGCATATAAAATGGGTGCACTATAGAGAATATAATAAATTCAAATTTTGGGAATTTATAACTTAATTTATTGTAGTAGCTGTATATAAGAACAAACTCTGGAATAATCTTTAATCCTATTGCTAAAAATAAAATAATATTAGGCTCAACGATATAGTTCCAAATCGAAACAATTAATAACAAATTTGATATAAAAAATAATATTTTAAAATATCCCAGGTCGTAGGAGGGTTCACCTTCATTATATATTTTAATTAGCTTAAGATCTGTATCTATAATAGAAGCTTGATTATCTATATCGCTAATTATATTTCCATCTTCATATGTAACATTGTTTTTTGCATTTTTATTAAAATTGTCTGATCTAACGATATATCCATCTGATTGAGATATTTTTTTTACTAATATTTTTTTATTTATAAGAGAAGACTCAAGGGATTGCATAAGAAAATTGTATAATTGTAAAAATGAATTAATTTTACTATTACCCTGTATTGATATTGGTAAAAAGATTATGGTTTCTTTCATTTGATATATAGCATGGTATATACTATTAAAAAATTTATTGCCTATAATAATCCCTGACCTAATCACAATAAATTCATTGCTATTATATTTTTCTTTTTCTATATCCTCTAGAAAATTGAAATATTTTGTTGAATTATTTTTGATGACTTTTATAGATATAAATCGCTTTTGATATTCTTTGGTTATTGAATTGAGATCTTGTTTTGTATTATCAATCAAAATAATATTCACCAAATTATTATTAGTAGTTGCAATAATACTATCAAGTGTTACGATTATACTACCAACATCATATATTTTATCAATAACAAATGTTATATCTCTTTCTCTATCAACAGTTTTATCTTTATCAAGAGTTCGAATATGTAGCAACCAAATCAAAGAAATTAAATAAAATAGAAAAAATATTATCATACTTTACTAAGCTTCCTATTTCTCCATTTGAATTGTGGAGCTAGATAGCTTAATGGCCCGATTATAATTATATAAGGGATGTGAAATAAATGCCATATAAATAAATCAATAGCATTTATTTTTACATTTAATTTAGATGATCCCAAAATTAGTAAAATTGATTCTGATGCAATTTTTAGTAGTATAAGAATCATAAAAATTAAGGATGAAAAATTGCACAACACTGTAGCAGTAACTACAACAAAAAACAAATAAGCAAAAATTAGTATTATGTAAAATGATAGATTTAATTTCCATAATTTATTTGCATCTGATACCCACCTTGCTCTTTGCAATAAAAACCCTTTTAATGTTCTCTCTTGTCTGCATTGCGTTTGTGCTTCTAAATCATCATTAAAGCAGACTCTAGCATTCTCCTTCTTACAAAGCTGAAGGAATGCTGTATCATCACCTATAAAAGATTTAATATTATTAAATCCACTAACACTATTGTAAAGGCTCTTTCTATACGCTTGATTTTGGCCGGATGATGCCCAAGGAGTTCCCAACCATGATGATGCTCTACAAATAATCATTAGCAATAAAAACTCAACTCTTTGAAAATTGGAAATAAAATTTAAATTTTTATTTTCTACAACTGAGCTACCAACAATATAATCATAGCCCATATCAAAATATCTAGCCATTGATTTTACCCAAGTAGGTTTTAGTTTGCAGTCAACATCTGTAAATATAAGCTGTTCATGGGTTGATTGTTTTATTCCAAAGTCCAAAGCTCTTTTTTTATACTGTAGATGTTTGTCTCCATCCGTTGATGAAAAATATTTAAATCTTGTATCTCGCTGAGCTGCCTTATTGATAATTTCCCTAGTACTATCTGTTGATTCATCATCAATAAGGATAAACTCCATGGGGCCTTCATAATTTTGTTTTTCTAGAAAATGGATTAGATTAGAAACTGCGTCCCCACCATTTCTGATTGATACAATTACACTAACACCACTTTTATTAATTACCCTATTTGATTTATTTTTAAATAATATTGTGCCAGTAATAAATAATAATAGAAGGGATATATATATAAGAAATAGAAGAACTATTATAAACATTTATTTTAATTTTTTATGTTGGGAATCCTTCATTTTCCATCCAGGAATCATCTACAAATCCACTTAGATAATTTCTTATAGAATCTGGTAAAATAATTATACAGTTCTGATTTTTTGCTAATTTTTTTGCAGTTTGCATTGCTGCCCACACAGCTGACCCAGAAGATCCTCCAATAAACAAGCCTTCTTCTTTAATTAATCTCCTTGCCATTACAAATGAATCCTCATCATTTACTTTTATATATTGATCTATTAAGTTATTATCAAGGACATCAGGGAAAAAATCATATCCAATGCCTTCTACTTTATATGGATATATATCAGTCCCCCCTCCTAAAATTGATCCGTAAGGATCGACTCCAATAATTTGGATATTATGATTGTATTCCTTTAATCTTTTTGCTACACCTGTAATAGTTCCTCCAGTTCCAACGCCCATGACTACCATATCAATTTCACCATCTAAATCATCTATAATCTCACCAGCAGTACATTTATAGTGAATATCAGGATTAGCTTTATTTGAATATTGATCAAGTATATGAGAGTTTGGAATTTCAGAATTTAATTTTTTTGCAATTCCAATATGGCTATCCGGGCTGTCCCATGCAGCCTCAGTTGGAGTTCTAATAATTTCTGCTCCCAGGGCCTTGAGTACAGATTCCTTTTCTTTGCTCATTTTTTCAGGCATTGTGATAATCATTCTATATCCTTTAACAGCTGCAGCCAGCGCCATTCCAATACCAGTATTGCCTGATGTGGGCTCAATCAGAGTATCTCCAGGAGATATTATCCCATCATTTTCGGCAGTTTGAACCATATTATATCCGATTCTATCTTTAATAGAACCGCCAGAATTAAAGAATTCACATTTTACAAGAAGATTACAATCAAGTTCTGAACCAATTTTATTTAATTTAACAATGGGAGTATTTCCTATTGCTTCTAATATATTATTTAAGATTTTCATAATTGGAATTTACCAACCAATATATGATATCAAAATAGATTATTCAGTTAATCTATCTAGGAGTATCGAGCCTGCAATTGCGACGTTAAGGCTTTCTATATTTCCCATCTTAGGGATTGAAATATTTACATCAATAATATTATTTATTGATTTGCTTATACCATGAGACTCACTGCCAAGCACCAGCGCCCATTTATTTGAATTAATACTATATTTAGTGTATGAATTACCAGTAGTTGATGCACCAATAATACTATATCCTTTCTTCTTCAGTGCATCATAGATTCTATCGATATCAGTAAAATTTATATTTCTAATATAATAATGTGCACCCATGGCAGACCTGACAACTTTTGGGTTATATAAATCAACACAGTCATTTATAAGTAATATATCTGTAATTCCATACCATACAGCACTTCGTAATATTGTGCCTAGATTCCCTGGGTCCGAAACACCATCTAGTATTAGGATATTTTTAGTTATTACATCAATTTCAATATTTTTATTTATATCTAATAATGCCATTATTTCCTGAGGATTTTCAGTATTTAGAGTAAGAGAAAATTTTTCAGAATCTATAATAATAGGTTCATATTTTTTTATTTTATTAGATAAATTTTCGTGTTTTAACAGAAATTTATTTGAAACCCAAATTTTCACAGCCTCATTATTAGATTCTAATAATTCTTTTATAAGTCTGTATCCCTCAATAAGAAATTGGTTATATTTTTTTCTATATTTTTTTTGAGATAAGGATTTAAGATATTTAATTTCCTTATTGGTTATCATTTTTTAATCTCCAATGCCACTGGAGCGTGGTCTGACCCGAGAACTTCAGGTAAAATGTACGAATTTATGATATTATCTTTTAATACTTCAGAAACACAGAAATAATCTATTCTCCAACCCACATTTCTTTTTCTTGCATTAAACATATAGCTCCACCATGTATAGTGACCAGTATCATCACAAAATTCTCTGAATGTGTCTATGAATCCATTACTAATATAATTATCAAAACCTTTTCTCTCTTGAGGAGTAAAACCAGCATTCTTTTTATTTGTTTTTGGATTTTTTAAATCTATTTCCTTATGAGCAACATTGAGATCCCCACAAAAAATTACAGGCTTTGATTCTTCAAGTTGTTTAAGAAATTTCAAAAAATCTATATCCCATTCCTTCTCTCTGTATTTAAGTCTTGACAAATCACGTTTTGCGTTAGGGGTATACACATTAACTAAAAAATAATCTTTTAATTCCATTGTTACGATTCGCCCCTCTTTGTCGTGCTTCTTAATATTCATATCATATGATATTGACAAAGGTTTTATTTTTGAAAAAATTGCAGTCCCAGAGTATCCCTTCTTTTCTGCAGAATTCCAGTATTTATATTTATAATCAGCTAAATCAATATCGACTTGATCAGGATGAGCCTTAGTTTCTTGGAAACAAATAATATCCGGATTGCAGTTAATAATGAAGTCCTCTAGTCCCTTTTTTTGCGCTGCTCTGATACCATTTACATTCCACGATACCATCTTTATTTTTTTATTCATAGTAAGAAATTTTCTTTCGCTCCATATTATTTAATTGATTATCAACGATAGTATTTAAGTTAATTTTGTTTTCTATGATATTAATTCTTTTAAGGTTTGCTTTAGTCTCCGGGTTGGGTGGTAGAAAATATGAACAGCAATCTTCATATGGCTCAATTGATATGTCATATGTCCCAATATCTACCGCCTGATTAACAATATCTTCTTTATTAAATCCTGATAAAGGTCTAATTATAGGAATATTTGTAGATTCTTGTATTGCAACAATATTTGATAAAGTCTGTGAAGCAACCTGGCCAATATTATCTCCCGTTACTAACACTTTATAATTGTTTTCTTTTGCTATTGATGATGCTATTTTCATCATAGCACGTCGAAACATAATTATCCAGAACTTACTGTCTACAAGCTCCATTATTTTATTCTGAATTTCAAGTAAAGGGAAGAGATATAGTGTACAATCAAGCTGATACTTACATAAAACCTTAACAATCCGCTCCACATTATATACAGATTGCCGATTAGTTGCTGGAGAGCTATGGAAGTGGATATAGTCAAGCTTCACACCCCTTTTTAATATATTAAAGGATGCAACTGGAGAATCAATTCCAGAAGATATGAGCGATAGAGCATTCTCCCCTGAGCCGACAGGCAGACCCCCGAAGGCGGGTACTTTATTACAACCTAAATATGCGGAATCATTTACAATCTCAATAATAATATTATAATCAGGGCTATTTAGATTAACATACATCGATGAGTTCTTAATTATGTATTCTCCAATGATTATGTTTATTTCCTGAGAGTTAAGAATAAAATTTTTATTTTGTCTTCTTGCTGTAATCCTGAAGCTCTTTTTTGAATCCAACTTATTTATTAAAGATAAAGCAGTTTTTTTAATTTGCTCTATATCAAGATTAGTCTGTTTGGCAATTATATAATTTCTTATTCCAATAACTGATGAGAGTGCTTCTCTGTATTCATTGATTTTATTATTATCTATACCAGTTATAATAATCCTTCCAGCAATAAATTGTATATTTATATAATCCAATTTTGAAAGGTGAATTTTTATATTTCTGAGTAATATTTTTTCAAACCAGGATCTATTCTTTTTTTTAAGGGTTAGCTCATGTAAATGAACCACTATGACATGATTTATCATTTATATTCGTAGTCAACACCAAAATACTGTTCAATTGTATCTATTGATGCGTTAATTTGAGAGCTATCCTTCATATTTTTTATAATCACTTCCCCATTATTAATCTCATTTTCACCAATTATAATTACAAATTGAGCATTTAGTTTATTTGCATCTCTCATTTGAGATTTCATGCTTCTTCGGAGAGTTTCACATACAATTTTAATTCCCAATTGATTCCTTAATTTATCTGAAATGGAAAGTGATGTATTAATTGCTATTTCATCTGCAACCACTATATACACATCGATATTATTTGCTATATCTTTATTTTTTTCATTTAATATCATCATCAATCTTTCAAAGCCAGCTGCAAATCCAACGGCGGGAGTCTGCTTTCCACCAAGATTTTCAATTAATTTGTTGTATCTTCCTCCACCACACAACGCACTTTGTGCACCGATACTTTCTGTTAGTATCTCAAAGGTTAACCCATTATAATAATCTAATCCTCTTACTAGCCTGGCATTTACCTTATATGGAATACTGAGTGTCTCCAGCGAATTTTTTATATTATCAAAATTTTCTATATCATTTTCATTTAAGTATTCTGATATAGATGGAGCCTCTTCTAAAATTTTTATATCTTTGGTTGATTTACTGTCCAAAATTCTAAGGGGATTTGTATCTAGTCTATTTTTACTTGTTTCACTTAGTTCATTTTTATATGGGAGAAGATATTCAATCAATGCCTTAGTATATTGTCTTCTGCAATCCTGAGAGCCAATACTATTTATATTTAATTCTAAATCTGAAATTCCAAGCATTTCATATATTCTATAGGCAATTAAAATAACCTCTACATCCTGTTCATAGTTATCTGAGCCAATTGCCTCTAGCCCATACTGTGTAAATTGTCTTTGTCTTCCTTTTTGAGGTCGTTCTCGTCTAAATGATGAATCAATATAATATAAGCGATGAATTGGAGAAATATTTCCAAGCTGATTTTGTATATATGATCGAATCACAGATGCAGTTAATTCAGGTCTTAGTGTAAGGCTTGTTCCATTACGATCTTCCCAGGTATACATCTCCTTATTAACGATATCTGTACTCTCTCCAATGCTTCTATTGAATAACTCAGTTTTTTCAAACACAGGGGTTCTTATTAAGTGGTATCCATGAAGGTTCATAAAATTATGAATAATGCTCTCAGTCTCAAGCCACAATCTACTTTCGTTGGGGAGCAAATCTTTTGTTCCTTTAATATTTCTTATTATGTCAGCCATGCTTTATATACTCACCACCTTTATTCTATTTTAATTAATTTAAATTTTAAAACCCAACCATATTACCTTCAGTATGCCTCAAACGTATGTCCTGTAAATCTGGATTTTTTACACGGATGAGTAATTGAAAACCATTCCCTAGATTATCTGGTCCAATTCCTGGATACCATTTAAAATTGAATTCCCAGCAATGCAAGGGGCGTTTAATAATAAAATCATGAGAAAGTATCTCACTGTCAACAAGATCAAATCTAACAGAGTATGAAGCAGCCCATTTTTTTGTTATATTTAAATTTAACTTAGAATTAAGCCAAAAATCTTTGTCCCAGGATTGTATTTCATCTTCAAAGTTTTCACTTAATGATCCTCTAAATGAAAAGGATGCGTCCCATATGCTCTCATCGCTGATAATAGGAAAACTATAGTTGCTATTATATCCAACAGAATCTGAATCAATTTCATTTTTAAATCCGGTTATTTTTTTCCCATTTAAGCTAAACTGCATTGCAGAGCTCAAGTTTACTAATCTTGGTTTATTTGAGATTATATTTATTCTATTTCCTCCAAGAATATTGTAAAGGTCGTGTTTGGTATTAACATCAAAATTTATTTTATTTAGTAAATTTGTTTTAAATGAAGAAGAAATATATGACCATTGAAACTCATCATATGTTGGATTATATGAAATAAGAGTGTTCCAGTTAAGTAAATGTATTTTTTTAAAGGTTTTATCCTTTTGTTGTATTTTTCCATGAAAATCATTGTTGAGTTTTATTGAATAGCTTTCTCTTTTATCGTGGGAAGTTGATGGTACAAGTCCATCTTCAAAATAATCATACATATCTCCATCTACGTCTGTAGAAATATAGTCTATATCCATGCCAAACATAGAGTTGCTCGAAAAGTCAGGTCTATAGCTGTATGATAGTGATGGTGTAAAAATGTGTCTTATTGAATTCAGTGATAGTATGTTAATTGGAATTATTCCATATAATTTTGTATTTATCCCAACGCTAAAATCATATGTTAACCTCCTTTTAAATGAATTTGGTTGGTCTTCATAGCTACCTTCTATAAAATTCCCCGCTGAATTTTTTTCTGGAATTTTGTAACCAAGTATCCAACTTTCGTGGAAATATAATTTCGGTGTAACGTTAAACCATTTTAATGCTTTTAATGCTGTAGTTAATGAAAATTTATGATTCACGCCATTGGCATGAGAGATTGTATCTCTTGGCATATCTGATGAATTTTGCCATATGCTTCCTATCTTATTAATAATTTTAAAATCTGAATTTAAGGAGTAGTATATAGAGTTATACCATTTGGGCCCATTACCAAAAAGTAATCTAGATCCATGTGAAAAGGATATGTTGGGGATTGTATGGGTCCTAAAAAAATTATTTGATGGAAAATTATCAGGGATATCTTCTTCAGATAAAAGGTCATATGAATCTGATATGCTAAAAATTAATGAATTATTAGATTCACTCCATCTTTTTCTATAGTTCAATGATGATAGTTGATATTGATTAAGCCTTGTATCTGTATTGTATCCTATTTGATCTTGCTGATAAAAATCATTCACCGATACATAGTTGTAATTAATATTCAGACTCTGGCTAGGATCTATTGTTTGGCGATGTATCCATTTAAGGTTCCAGCTTTGTGTAATGTTATTTGTTATAATATCATTTATATCATCTGTAGAAGAATTTAAATCTCTTATAATATTTGATGTAATACTGCCATCGTATTTATATCTTTTTTTATATCTCATGGAGGAATTTAATTTTATTCCTGACATATCTTGAAAATTCATTAAAAATTTTATATCAGCATAGTCATTTATAACAAAATAATACCCTAGATTCTGAATATGCCTTCCAGTATTCTTATACCTTGCAAAAGATGGCATAATCCAACCACTTTGCCTCTCACCACCTTTATTTGGCAATATAGCAAAAGGAATTGCAAATACCGGTAAATTTTGTATATGAAGAACAACTGGCCTTGCTACGATATGCTTATCAGGGGTTATTTTCATTTTATTGCTGAATAGATAATAGTGCGGTTCATCTAAGTCGCATGAGGTATATATTCCATTTGAGCTGTATATGCTTTTTTGTTCATCACTGACAATCTCATCGCCATGATAGTATGCATTATTTATTTCTGTTGAGCCTTTTACAATGGTTCCCTTCTTGTTTGCTAAATCATATAAAAGAGTGTCACCAACCATTGGATTAGCATTGCTTCCTGATTTGACCTGTGGCTCATTTCCATCTATAGTGTAGGATGAAAGTTTATTGGTTAACCAATCTACCTTAATATGATCAGCAGATAGCTCTGTATCTTGATATCTGATAATAGCACCATCATAAAAGTGATTTTTTTCTAATTCTAAATCATAAAATATTGAATCTGCCTCATATTCAATTATTCCCTCAAGATCGGAATTATTTTCATCTGGTGAGAAAAAACCGACACTTCCTCCGGAGACTTTCATTGAAGAAATTTGGTTATCAACAAATGAAATATATATATTATCCCCAGTGACTTCATTTATTCCATCGATTATATCATCATTTATTATGTGATACAGTGAGGTAGCCATACCAGTTATGTTGGTTTTTTGGAGTTGATTATTATTATAAAATAAATTAATCAATTTGCCATTCATTATATCTACATACTTTTTGGCTGCTATTTGATTATTAGATTTAATTTTAATAGTATTAAAAATTTCTGGGTTGCCTTTTATGGTTACTTGGTTAACCAAGGTGCCTTCTATATCAATTAGAATGCTATCTCCAACTAATCTTTGAAATTCTCGTGTTATAGATGCATTTTCTAAAATTTCCATCTGGTTTTTAGAATCAAAATAATTTAAATAATTTCCTCTTACGGTATCGGTTTCCATAAAAAGAGCAACATCCTCTGATGCCATAAAAGAATATCTATTGTCATTTAACCAATATCTGAATCTATTGCTTGTCATTGTAGATGACTCATTTTTAATTATTACATCTCCAGATGCTAAAGCAGAATCATTTTTAGGCCAAAAAAATAATGAATCTGAATTAATAGATTCTCTTTGATTGAATAGATGAATATTCCCTGATGCTACTATATAGTCATTATTATAATAGTAAAGCGTATCGCAGGACAATGTATCATCTTCAAATATCATGGTTACATCACCAAATAATTCAAGTTGATCAGTATTTTGAAACAAAATGGCCCTATCTGTTGTCAATAAAATTGAATCTTTTTCTATTGAGACATTTCCGACAAGTTCTCTAATGGAAATATTTTTTTCTTGTTTTGAAGTTAATATATCTGCTTTATAAGTCCATTTAGATGCATTTGCTATTGATATTATGGAAATAAATAGAAGTAGCACTCTATAATTAGAAATAAAGTATTTTATACTACTCATTTAAAATTTACTTTTATTAAATTAGTCATCATAAAGAATAAGTTAAATAATACAAACTATAATGAAAAAAATTATTTTATTTAAAAGCCTATTTATTATACTGGCTATAATTACTATTACATCTTGCTACAGCAATAAAAATATTAATTCAGTTGCCACCTTAACGCTGATTAATAATAGCTGTGCAGATTGTCATATCAAATTAATGAAAGATTTAGATAATTATCTCGGGGTCAATGAATCTGATGGATTTATTAGTCAGGATAGTAGTATAATTGTTATTAATGTTAGCTATAACATGAAATTGACATCTATTGAAGAAATTAACAGTTTTATTATCTCTGAGGGATTTGATATATACACCAAATAAAATTGTTAAAGGACTCTAGGTTTTATACACACTATTCTATGTTTACTCTTCTAAAATGCTCGCTTTAGTTTTATAATTCATTATATTTTTCATAAAAGTATTCCATAATATTATTTATTATTTTCATATATGTGAAGCATTCCAATTATTATTAATTTTTCATTGTACTCATGGGGAATATCTAGTTTTTCTGATATTAATTTTCCAAATCCTCCCGTTAATATAATTTTAACATCCTCATAATTTAATTCTTTTGAAATTGAGTCAATCATTCCCTGAACGGACTTTAGTCCACCAATCATAACACCTGATTGAATATTTGTGGTTGTATTTTTCCCAATAACTGAACTAGGAAAGTGATATATGGTTTCCCTTAATAGTGCCGTTTTATTAATAAGGTGGTTTGCAGAAATATCAATTCCAGGGGCAATTGCTCCACCAATAAATTTTCCATCTTTATCTATTGCATCGTAGGTTGTTGCTGTCCCGAAATCAAAAACAATTGCTGGAAAATTCCCTTTTGATTTTACTCCAGCTATATTACATAGCCGGTCTGCTCCAACTTCACTTGGATTGTCTACTTTTAAATCAACGCAACAGTTTTCGTAAGATATAGTTAAATTATTGATATTCATTGATTTTAAATTTTCTTTAATTACAGTTGTTTTTAATGGTACAACAGAGCATATGATGACCTCATCTATACCATTAAAATCATATTTTCTTATAAATTCAATTGATTCATCATCACTAATGATTCTATGTAAATCACCTATAACATTGTTTGTTACTTTAGAAAATGATGTGCTTGTATTACCTATATCAATACATAGCAGGTTCATTGCGATATAATTCCACTAGAATAAAGATTCATTTTACCATTGCCTG
>CAYNPP010000032.1:0-243 GCA_964399095.1 uncultured bacterium
GAGCTGATCATGAGTACTTGAAGACTATCTTCATTGATTGTAAATTCGGCACTATTTCCATCTAGATTAAATGTCCCATCTGCCCAGTTCCCATAACCTGAGCTGTCATTAAGGGAGTAGCTGTAGCTTAGATTATTATTTAGAGTTATAGTCAGATCCATTGAATCAATTATATTTGTTTTGCTACCATCGCAGTCTTCAGACTCATGGTGAAAAGCACTCTGCAGGCTGTAGACTGAAGAA
>CAYNPP010000032.1:320-12664 GCA_964399095.1 uncultured bacterium
TAATATCATAAAAGTGAATTTTATTTTCATTTTGCTCTTCCTTTACTATTTGTATTTTTATATAACTAAATTTTTATCCTGCACCACCACCACCACCACCAGAGCCGCCGCCACCTCCAGAGGATGCTCCTCCACCTGTTCCAGTGGCATCGCTCATTGAGGATGAGGTCGTTGAAATCATTGAGCTAAATGAATCTGCAAAGGCATGAGGTCCATAGCTGTCATTGTTGCCACCTGATGAGTGATACCAGTACAGCATATCATCAGATTTATTGTGTGGAATTGATTTCAGCATTGCTTTTATTGTTTTATTACTAACTCCAAGAACGATGCCATACACAAGAAAATCGCTTATATTGTCCTTGATTATTGAATCATCCAGACTTCTAAATTTACCACTCTTAATATATTTTTTTAATCCCAGCCATTTTTTGTACTCAGTTTCTCCATCAGCTGTTCGATGAACAATCAAGAAAGATAGAATGAGCATGAGAACAGATGATGCCGCAGAAATAATTGCCCATGGACCATAGAATATAAAAAAGGGAATATTGAGCAAGCCTAAAGCCACAGTTGCAATTAATGAAAACTTCATACCCTCAATGCTTTCTTGATCGAACCATTTCTTTTCTTTAGCTGAAGTTTTTACCTCTTGTTTCCACTTTTTAAAGAAAGAAGTAAACGCGCTTCTTTTCTTTTTAATTTGGCTTAGCGTCACTGAGTCTTTTCCATTACCAATAGTATTAAAAATAAAATCGAGAAGATTCTCTTCATAGGGGAGCAAATTTGATTTCACTGTATTCCATTTTAACCTGTCCACCTCCCATGAGTATGTCTCAATTTTTTTCATATTCCCAAAGAAGCCTTTTTTCTCATTTATTTCATGGTTGATTGATAAAATCTTTCTTTTTGCGAGGTCAAAGATAGTTGCAATCAGTGAGTTGCTGTAGGTCTGTCTGCTAGTTGTAAGATACTGTACCATAGCTGGTGGTGTCTGGCTTGGGATATCAGAGCTGATACCAATCTGCTGGGGGACTATGTGCCTCCTTCCGTATCTGTTGTATAGATAGAACCATACACCCACAAAGATGCAGCACACAAAGCTTATTAACCACTTGCCAAATGCCCATCTTTTTATTTTGTTTTGCTCTTTTATTATCGCTTGCTCTCTCTTAAGATTTGCTTCTTCTGCCCACTGTGTTTCTTCGTTTATTACCAGCGTTCTCATGTAGTCTGAAGTAGAGGCCATATCATGGAACAAGCTCTGCGGATAAAGGATTCGTATTTCAAAAAAAGTTTTTCTTGGGAGTTTCTTGCACCATGCGTTAATTGATCCATCGTTCTCTCTTTTGTACTCCGCCCATAGAGGGCCATGAAGCCAGGCCTGGACATCAAACCCAATCACCTGGGTAGGAGGAAGCACAGTGACCTTGACATTGCTCTGTGATTTGTTCCACTGCTCTCCAATGAATTTGTGATAAATCTGCGCGACATCCTTGTTCCTGACAACTACACCATTGACCGTGTATTCAAAGGTAAATGTCCTTGATTCATTCTTTGCTCTGTAGTACCAACGCACCTCTACATACTCTCCGTTATCAGTAACGGTGAATGTTCCAGGATTTTTTGTGTTTTCATGATCAAGATACACTTTTTTTTCGGATACCCTGAAGTCGCTGTAGCTGATGTCTTTAGATTTTGATAGATTAATAAATGCAAATGTGAAAGAGTCTTTAAATTTATAGGTTCTTGATTCAGTTACATCCATACTTCCATCTGAGTTTAGCTGAGCTAAAATCTGTACATCGGTTATACTGTATTCTTTAGAGAAAAGAAGTATGGGACAGAGAATTATCGCTAATATTAATTTATTTTTCATTCTAGGAACTCAATATCTCCGTGGCACTGAAAGTCTCCAGACTCCATAATCTTTCTGTACATTGCATCTAACACCAGATCCTTGTTGATGTACGCACAGAGGCCCGCCTGTCCGTATCCGTAGCTGTCTGTAAAGGTATAAATGGTATCATTTTGAGCGCTGATAATATTGATGTTTATTAATGAGAAATCTGAGGTAGGGCAGGAGAACTGGTAACACAGCTGATACGAGGTTCCAAACACTCCCCACTCACCAGAGGAAACAGGGTTGGGGTACACTGGGTTTAGTCCATAGTAGTCTATTTCCATGTTTGACATGTCAAAATCAAATTCACACCAATCATCCTCATCTATGTTGCCTATAAGTTCACCGTTTGCATCTGTTTCGGTTATTCCGATGATCACGATGTCCTCGCACGATAAATCAGGAGTAAGTATAATATTGATGAAGCTTAGTACATCAAGGATATCAATATTCTGATCTGAGTTGTAGTCAGCAAGCCCAAGCAGGCTGTCATCAGTTATACTTTGAATAATAATATGCTCTACAATCAGAGTGATATCAGATACATCAAGAGCGCTGTCTTGATTGATGTCGCCCTGGCACTGCGGGTATATATATGCCATAGCGATAAATGCAAAAATAAGTCTAATTCTCACTGAGTGTTATTTCTTTTTACTGCTAAAGATACTTCTGGTGATTTCCTTGAAGCCTGACATTACCTCAACCGACACTTCTTCCAGTAGCTTCTTTGTTTCTTTTACGATATCTGTTTTATTATCTATCATTATTTATTTCCTAGATTAGGGGTTTATAGCATAAATATACATATAATTTTGAGCGACAAATAAAAATAAAATACTAAATAGCATCAATAAATTTTTTAATACGCTTAAAATACTCTTCACCTGTATGCATCAGAATATTATTGTGATTTGCATTAGGGACAATCCAAAGTTCCTTTTTATCAGTTTTAGATTCATTGAACATCATTTTTGCCTCATTAATCGGAATTATATCATCCATCTCCGCATGGATAATTAAGAGGGGCTTGCGGTAGCTAGTAATTTTTATCAGGTTTTCAAATCCTTGAGTTGGATCATATCCGAGGTCCTCTGGCGTAAGATTAAGTATCTTCATAAGTGGTTTCTCTGTTCCAAAGCCACTTTCTATAATACAGCCATCGATATCCTGTTCATGGTTTGACAGGATTTCGCAAGAGGATGCACTCCCTAAAGATCTGCCCATAACTATCAGCTTGTTATTTAATCCATTTTCATCCAAATATTTTTTAACATAGGAAAAGATGTTATTTGCATCTGAGTGGAGATTGTCCTTGGTGGGGGATCCATCTGATAGTCCGTAGCCTCTGTAGTCTGCTACAATAAAATTACATCCATGATTATGGTATACGTTTGCCATGTCATCATATTCCTGAGAAAGCTCTGCGTTTCCATGAAAAAAAAGGATTGTTGGATATGTATTATCAGCGATAAAGAACCTTACACCGACATTGATATTTTTCTCAACCTCCACAAGATGATCTTTTTTATCTTTATCTTTAAAAGAACTTCTTGGAAAAAAAATTGCGTTTAATAGCATTTCTTTGTCGTTCATATCAGTTTAGTTAATTTTTCAATAATTATTGAGTTTGGCTCACGAGATATATGAAGAATATCCTTTTTTGATTTTCTGTTTTCATAGGCAATCATATACATTTTATCATAGTATTTGTCTAGTAATAGTTTACAGAAATTCTTCAGATTTCCCTCAACTAGATATTTCCTAGCACTCTGCGTTTGCTCTCCACCTAACTTCTTTGAAATCAGATTAAGGCGTCTCATGAATTCAGATACAGGAAAAGCCCCATACTCATGCATAAGGTTATCTATTCTTCTGCTGATATCCATTTCTATTTTTATATAGTAGCCGCTTGACATTTGCTCCCACAGTTTTTCAGGAATAACAACCTTCCCAATTTTTCTACTTTCACTCTCAATATATATTGGGCTATTATTAGAAATTTTTGACCATTCATGCGCCAAGTCATTTTCAAACTGTTGTTGCGTTGCTTGCTGCTCAATTCCTATATCTCCAAATGCAGACCCTCTGTGATGTGCAGTACCTTCAAGGTCTATAACGTTATGACCTAAATTTTTCATTTTTTTAAGTATAGTTGTCTTCCCAGATCCAGTGCTACCAGCGATAACAATAATTTTTTTAGTATCTAAAAATATATCAAGATTTTGTTTCCTTATAGACTTGTATCCATTTTTAATTCTAATAGAATCTATTTCTGATTCATACAGTATTTTTTGAAAACCTTCGCTTCTCATCCCTCCTCGAGCACAATAGATAATTATTTCTTTTTCTTTAATGTTTTCTACTTTTTCTAATATTGATTTACACCTTTTATTTGCATACTGTTTTCCTAAGTTCACCGCGCTGCTTGGACCTGATTTTCTATAGGTCTCTCCAAGTTTCTGGTATTGATTATTATTAAATAGAGGGATGTTAATAGCATTTGTCATGTGTCCTCTAGTGTATTCTCTTTCGCAGCGAACATCAATGACACAGCATGTATCTAAATTTTTAATATTTTTTAGGGGTCTACAATGAAAGTTACTATTCATCATCGAGCAACTCTATAGATACAGAGCGATTGTCTAGTTCACAGTCAAAATTAAAAGAGACAATATCGAAATAATAATAGGTTTCATCAGATAGCTTCTCATCGTTTATTAATGCACAGCCATTAAAATCATTTATAGCCTGTAAAAGGAAATTTTTCATTTTATGATCATACTTTAAATTTCCATGTATCACATCATGTCTGATTCTTATCTGGGCCATTTTTGTGTATTCTTTGTCAAAATCTGTAGAAGAATACACCGATAGATTTTTGTGCCCATGACCATATCCGTCTGTCTTTTTAACGTTCTTTTCTATGACAATATAAGGCATACATGATACGATTAATAGGATAGATAATATTATAATTATATTTCTCAAATTACTTTACCAAGCTTAATAGATGTATTTACAAGCTCCTTGATTCTGTCTTTTGTATCGTTATTAGGTACATTATTACTATCAAAAGACTCTCCAGTAGCGTATATGAATCTAGGGATGATTATACATCTAAAATCGAGCATGAGGCTATTCATAAATGATATTGGAGACATGTATGAACCTTTACCTCCAGCGGCGCAAATAAAACCCACTAATTTATCTGTCCATGCTCTGCCTGTTAGCTCCATAAGATTTTTTGCAGCGGCATTTAAATCATAATTATAAATAGGGCTGGCAATAATAATAGATTTTGCTGAGGTGATCTGATCTTTTAGCTCACCAACAACAGCGCTATTGTAGCATTCATTTCCATCGCAGAATGGAATTTCCAGAGAGGACAAATCAATTAGCTTTACATCCGTTCTATATAAATCATAGGCATACTTCGCCATTATTTTACTTTTACTTACTTTATTCAGACTACAACTGATGATAAGATGCATACTTTTCTCCCTATTCAAAATATCACTAACCTACAATATTAATTTAGTATTATTTTTTAGAAAATACATGGAGCTTTTATGAATAATGTGCTTAGGCCCTTCCATCTTGCATTTCCTGTGCGAGATATCAATGAGGCCAGGGATTGGTATGTAGATATTTTAGGGTGCTCTGTAGGTAGAGAATCAGAGGAGTGGATTGATTTTAACATGTTTGGGCATCAAGTAGTAGCACATCTTTCAAAAAATTCTACTAGTGATTCTACCAACGAAGTTGATGGGCATCAGGTCCCCACGAGGCATTTTGGAGTGATATTATCTTCATCTGAATGGGACTCATTAAGAGATAAATTATCAGATAAAATCAGCTTTCTTATAGCTCCAAATGTTAGGTTTGAGGGAACAAGCGGAGAGCAAAAAACAATGTTCTTTAAGGATCCAAGTGGAAATTGCTTAGAATTTAAATCTTTTTATGATGATAAAATGATATTTGATAAATAGGTGGGAAATATTAGATTTAATGTCTATTTTAAATTGAATTGTTATGTATTTATTAAATTGAGATTATGTGATTTGTTTCACACTCTGTTTATATAATAAGAGTGAAATTTAACTAATGAAAAATTGAGGTTAATTATCAAAAAAACTATATCTATATTGATTCTACTTCTAGGGATTAGTTCTTCTAGCCTTTTATCTCAAGAGGTCACTATGTGGGTAGATGAGGTCTACACAAATGAAGCCCTAGAGGATAATCAGGTTCTTGTGAATATAAAAATATCTTCAACTGTTGATATTTATAGCTACAGCTTTACTTTATTTGGCTTTGGGAATGTTCTATTTGCAAATTCTAATAGTATTCAACCAAACAGCTTAGCTGAGTCATATTTTGGTGAAGAAAACGTAAATATTTTAGATAACTACTTCTATGGAGGTGCAACAAGTTTAGACAATGTTATGCCGGCAAATTTAGATGGTGTTTTTCTGCAGTTGCGTGTAGAGGTTATCAACCCAGAGGTACTTGATGTCAATGACCCTGCCTATTTGACGTTTGATGAGATAGTACCAGGTGCTAATCAAGGAACAAATTTCTTTACATATGATCAGGTTGATGGGACTCCACAGCTAGTTGAACATGTTTGGCTTCCAATGACATGGTCAATTTCAGAAATGATTACATATGATTATATAGGTCAGGATTGTAATGGTCAGATTTGGGGATTAGCTGAGTGGGATGATTGCTCACTTTGCACAGGTGGAAGTACTGGTGACACATATAATTATGATTTAGACTGCGCAGGTGATTGTAGTGGTGGCGCAGAGAATGATGAGTTTGGAGGATGTTGCGAGCCAGAGGGCTATGTAGAGGCCACTAATGAACCTATTTTTACCACGTGGTACCTTGATGTAGATGGAGATGGAATTGGAGATGGGGATGGAGACCTTATAGCTGCAGATGAAGATATGTGTGATGCTCTTGGTGGTACTATGGAGGATAATGGACTTTGTACGGTTCAGGCATGTGAGGTCCCAGATGGTTTTGCAGAATTTTATGGAGATATTGACTTAGATTGTAGTTTCGAATTTGATCATTGCGGAGCATGTGGTGGTGGTAGTTGGTGCAACCCTAGCAATGAACCTTTAGGTGGCAATTTAATTGGAGTAAATTGCGTAAGAGAGAGTGAGTGCATTACAAATAGTTGCGTTGGAGGTGCAAGGGATGAATCTTTTTGTATCAACAGTGAGGATTGCCCCCCAATTACAACAGGAGAATTTGATTGCGCGGGAGCATGCTACGGAGTGACGCCAAACAATAATTGGTATCCTGATTGTGATGAGGATGGCATGGCTGATGCAATAAATGATTATAACTATATTTGTGGTATCCCTATACCAAACGATGAGTACTACCTTGATGCGTGTCCACTGGGTGGGGGCTCATTGATTTCTATTGATCCAATGAACCATACTTTTGATCCTGAGCCATCTTGCCAATCAAATCAAGTGGATGACTGCGGAACCTGTGATGGTCCCGGGCCAGATTGTAGAATGACATGTTCACCAGAATCTAAATACTCTGGTCCATACATGGGTGACTGTACAAGTGAGAATGAAGGGTGGGGCCCAGCATATTATGTTGAAGGGGATCCCTTAGATGCTACTGGAGATCCTGTTAGTGTGTATATGGAGCAAGGCTGTAGAAAATATATAGGTTATGGCTCTAGTGATGAGTATTCACATTTTAATGGAGTTGATATTTGTGGTCAATGCTTTATAGGTGACATAGAATTTACTAGCAATTATGAAGATTATGTCCATAACTATTCCTGCTCAGGCTGCACTGATATAAATGCAATAAACACCGAAGATGGTGCCTTGTTTGATGATGGTAGCTGTACTTTTGAACTGTATGCTGGCGATGTAAATAGAGATGGATTAGTAGATGAGCTTGATCTAGATGGAATAGCAGAATTCTGGAATTACTCTACTGATCTTGAGAGACAGGGAGCTAGTATCCTTTGGTTCCCTCAAATTACTCAAGATGATTATTGGTATGATCCAGATGGCGTTCAATCTACTAGCTCATGCGCGATGTTTGCAGATGCAGATGGAGATGCATTGGTGAATAGCGGAGATATAGCAGCGGTACTACTGAACTGGGAAAAAACTGTTCCAGAGAATTATTATTACACATGGGGTGCAGATGGAGCTCCCCCCAATTGTTTAAGCTATGACGTAGAGCAATTTAGAGAGAACTATGAGGAACTCTATCAATTTATAATTGAAAATTATCCATACAATTCAACTTATGGCGATGCGATTGAGTATCTCGCAGAATTATTAGGGATTGAAATAGATGTTCCTTTTATCCCAGAAAAATTTACTGTGCATCAAAATTATCCTAATCCATTTAATCCTTCCACTAGCTTCCCAATTGAGATTAGTGAAGTGGCTGATGTTACTTTGAGAATTTTTGACTTAATGGGTACAGAGGTATACAAACAAAGCGTCAGCTCTCTTCAGGCAGGGGTCTATGATTTAGATACTCCATTCTATTGGAATTCTAGTGGATTATCATCTGGAATTTATATTTATAGTTTTGAGCTGTCCACGGGTGAGATTCAATCCAACAAGCTGATGCTTATAAAATAATATTACTATAATATGAAAAAAATCATATCATCTCTTTTTGTGCTCTTGGCATTAATTGTTGTTAGTTGTGATGGCGAAGGAGCCTTTGGTTCTGCTAATCCACCTGAAGTTAAGTTGGTGCTTCTCAACGAAGATGAGTTACTTGAAAAGAGTATTGGTGATGAAATCGAGGTTTATCTTGGATTAGAAGTTTCAAACATGCCTGATATTATGTCTCTAGATTTTGAAGTTAAGTTCGACCCTTCAATTTTTACTCCAGTTAGCTTTGACTATGAAATTCCATTGTCTTTTTTCTATACTTCTGTTGATGCCTTCTACGATACTAATCAGAATGGTGTGTGGGATGAAAATCAGGGAGAGGAGTACATAGATTTAAATGGAAATGGGGCCTATGATCCTCCTGTTCCATATCCAACCGGACTTGTAATTATACAAGACAGCTCTTTTGTAGGGCAGCTAGGAATTGCTAATCCAGAGCTTAATGGTGGAAATGTTTGGGGAACAGGAAGAGTCTGTAATTTTTATTTAACAGGAACACTTCAAGAAACATTTTTTAGCGTTGATGTAAAAGGTGCCCAGCATTATATAGGTAATGAACAAACGGAGAATATTGAGAATCTTGATACCTGGGATGTTATAGAGTATCTTCCAGTAGGATCTCCCTATGATCCTTATTTATTGTTAGAAGCGGTCACTGTTACTGATTTAGGTGTACAGATTGCATTAAATATTGATGATTCTCCAAAGCTTGCAAAATTTAAAACACTATTAACGTATGATTCCTCTGTACTTTCATTTGTTACAACTGACGCATATGCTTTTTTTAATGAAAATTATAGCGGTGGAAGCCTGGGGGTCACTAATGTTAGTCACTACCTTAATGAAGCGGATGGAAAGGGAGAGATATCAATTGAATTCTTGCATGACATAGAAAATAATCCTTCTATAGATATTAATGATGACACCTTTAGCTCTGGTTCAGGAAGCGTAATGAGCATTAACTTTATTGTGTTTGATTCTTCTAGCCCAACAACAATAAATCTTGAGCAAGATGGTGGAAAAACAGAGATTAGGGGCTACAATGCCAATGCCGGTGAGTCCTATGCCTTTGACCTAAATTTCTGGGAAATCATGGAATCTATAACAATTAGCTTCTAAAGCAATAAATTAGTAATACACTGTAACATAAAATCAATATAATCTATTGATATTCTCCACTTTATTCATTAATATCATTTAGTTAATTTCTTTCCAATTTCCAAGGGGTAACAATGATAAGATTATTTATTTTAATTTCTACTTTATTTTTTTCATGTCAAGATGATCCTGTAAGCGATGACAATTCAAATGCTCTGCCTTCAACGCTGTATGTGTGTGACCAGATGGGAGATAAAGTGCTTGTGCTTGACTCATCAACCGATGATTTAGAATTGATAGAGTCAATAGCAATCGATTACAACCCAAGTATGAATGATAGACCACATTTTATAGCTATAGATGAGTCAAATGGCTACTGGTTTGTGAGTACTTTTATGTCTGGATATGTTGGGATGTATAGTCTAGAGGATAATACACTCATAAAAGCGATAGTAGTAGGAGATAGCCCTGCTTTATTAGTTGTAGACCCAACTACAATGAAGCTCTACGCCTCACGCATGATGACCATGATGGGGATGTCTGGTGGAGAGACGTCTGAGATAAGTGTTATTGATTACTCAAGTGGTGAGCCTGTACTCGAATCAGCAATAAATCTGGCACAGGGTGAGGACATACTAGAGTTTCCAGAGCCTCACGCTTTGTCTATTGGATTTGGGACAACTAGAGGGACTCTTCTTGCAACCGCCAGCTTAACAACAGATTGGTTTTCAATGATTACTTTAGGTGGCTCGCAGCCCCTAGTGACTCCTTTCCCATTTAATGAAGGAGAGGTTGCACCTACTGTAGTTAATGAACTACAGGCAATTCAGAGCACCCAAAAAGATGATCATATATTCTTTTCTTGCTCTGGTAACGATGTGGAAATTGATGGACAAGTTCAATCGTGGAGCGTTCTATTTCAGACTAAAGAAAATACCTTTATGGATTTTGAGACTGAATCAGCTAAGCCATGGCATATAGTAGCATCTCCTACAACTAATGAAATTTTTGTTGCACTAAGAGGCACAAGTAATGGAGATGGAGGAGTGGCATGCTTAAGATATGATGATAATGGCACTCTAACTAAGAAATGGGAGACAACTAACAGTTCCTTTAGCATGATACATGGTGTTGCCGTTTCTGGAGATGGACAGAGTGTATATGCTTCAAGTGCAGGAGATGGAAAAATTCATATTTTTGCTTCTGAGGATGGGACCTTGATCGCTAGTCGCTCAGCTGCAGACATGCAGGCTACAGGGATTGCAGTAACCCAAAGTATCGAATAAATTAATAATAATAGTTTTATTAAATTATTAACATGGTATTAATAAAACTTATTTTTATAACAATTTTATTTCTTGTTTATTCTTGTTCTGATCCGGCAAACTCATCTGACACTAATATAGATGAGATAGAACACAAAGAGTATACACTTGATTCCTCAGGAAATATTTTACATACAGAAATGCAAGTATCAGATTTTACTTCATCTACTCAGTGCATGGAATGTCATCAGCAGCACTACGAAGAGTGGTCGTCATCTTTTCATGCACATTCTTTTGATGATCCATTATTTATGAGTATGTGGTTCTCTGAAAAGGAGCATAGACCATCAACAGGAGTAAATTACTGCATCCAGTGCCATGCTCCTGCTGCCTTTTTATCTAACTATAATCTAGATGGGGTGGACAGTCAAGCAGATCTTAATGACCCTGATATTCCTATGGTTGTTAAGGAGGGGGTTTCATGTGACATTTGCCATACAATGGTTGGTCAATCAAGATCAGTATTTACACAAGACAATGTAGCTGCTGTTGCGGAGTATTATTTAAACCCAGGAGAGAATATTAAATATGGTTCCATTGAGAATCCTGCTCAAAATGACTTTCATGGCTCAATGTATAAGCCTCTCTACAGCTCATCTTTTTCGTGTAAGCCGTGCCATGATCAGTTTATTAGGGGAATGCCTATAGAGGCAACGGTGTCAGAGTGGGAGAGCAATGCAGCATTTAATATGGGTGGCCCTAGTTGCCAAGACTGTCATATGAAAAAACAGGCGGATGGACATAGTAGCCACTACTTTGCTGGAGTTGATCTTTTATTCTATGATGGAGTTAATAGCAGTTCACCCGCATATAGCGAGGTTGTTGAAATCCTACAGGAAGCTGTAACACTTAGCTTTTCAGGTGACAATGAAGGAGTATCTCTAGATGAAAATATTTTAAATATTCCAGTTACAGTAAATAATCGGACAGGTCATAACATGCCATCAGGAACACCATTTTCTAGAGAGGCCTGGTTGGAAGTAATTGTAGCTACTAGCACTGGAGACACACTTTTCTCAGTAGGAAACATAGCCAATGATGACACACTAGACTACCAAAATCAAAATTTAATGTTCTTCACCGCAATACTATATGACCAAGATAATCAACAGGGTAATATTGTACACGAACCATCAAATGCCTTATCATATACAAATCACTCTCTTAAAATTGGAATGTCAGAATCTAAAACCTACAATATCAACATATTAATACAGGCTTAGAATCAGGTGAGACTCTGCATATAAACACTCGGATGCTATTTAGAGCTTTTAAGCCCCAAATGCTAGATCAATTTCATACTGAATCTGTACAACATATTCCAGTTATTACGATGAG
>CAYNPP010000033.1:0-1769 GCA_964399095.1 uncultured bacterium
GGGTTTTGTATAGGTAAATGAAAAATATAGTTATCATAGGTGGTGGTCATGCCGGTGTAGAGGCCGCTTCCGCCATTTCAAGATTAAATCATAAATCCACACTCATAACGATGGATATTAATTCTATTGGTAGAATGTCATGTAATCCGGCTATTGGAGGGCTTGCTAAGGGCCACCTAGTTAGAGAAATTGATGCTTTGGGTGGAATAATGGGAGAGGCGGCAGATAGAACATCTATTCAATTCAAAACATTAAATAAATCAAAGGGTAGGGCTGTATGGTCGCCAAGGGCGCAGGTAGATAAAATTGCTTATTCAAAATATATAAAGGAGTCTATTGTTAATGATAATAACATTACTGTATTTAATGGTGAAGTTGTTGATATTGTTGTTAATAACTATGCAGTAACTGGATGTGTACTAGCCTGTGGAAAAACAATAAAATGTGATTCAATTATTATAACATCTGGTACTTTTTTAAATGGTAAAATACATATTGGAAAAGATAACTATAGTGCTGGAAGATTTGCTGAGCTACCCTCTACAAAACTAACTGATTCACTTATTTCTTTAGGGTTTGAAACACACAGATTAAAAACTGGAACCCCACCACGATTATTATCAACATCTATAGATTGGGATAAGCTAAATATTAGCACCGGTGATGATATTCCAGACTTTTTTTCAATTAAAACTACACCAAATTTTAAAATTCCAAATACTCCGTGCTATACAGCCGTAACCAACATTCATACACATGATATTCTACTGGAAAATCTTTCTTCTTCTGCTATGTATAGCGGTAAAATTAATGCTATTGGTCCAAGATATTGCCCAAGCGTTGAAGACAAGGTTGTTAGGTTTAGCGACAAGGATCAGCATCAGCTGTTTTTAGAGCCAGAATGGAAAAACTCTAAGCAGATTTATGTTAACGGTTATTCGACTAGTATGCCGAAAAACATTCAACTGAAATCACTTAGAAGTATTAATGGTTTAGAAAAAGTTGAACTAATTAGACCTGGTTATGCTATAGAATATGATTATTTTCCCTCGAGGCAACTTAAATCAACAATGGAGTCAAAAAATATTTCTGGATTATATTTAGCTGGCCAAATGAATGGTACCTCAGGATATGAAGAAGCAGCGGCACAAGGATTGGTGGCTGGGATAAATTCAGTACTATCAACGTATTATGATGATCAATTTGTTTTATCTCGAACAGAATCCTACATAGGTGTATTAATTGATGACTTAATTACAAAAGATATAAACGAGCCATATAGGATGTTTACATCTAGAGCAGAACATAGACTATATCTGAGACAGGATAACGCTGATATACGTCTTACCCCAATCGCAATAAAGAAAGGGTTGATTACAAAAAAACATTTAGCAACATACAACAACTTTATAAAACAGTATTATACACATAAGGAGCTACTACTAACAGATAAGATAAAAATTAATAACAAATCTATATCATATTGGGATCATCTTAAAAACAAAGATGTTAATATCTTGAATTTTCCTACAACACCTAAATCAATAGATAGACGAGTTTTATTGACACTAGAATCTGAGAGTAGGTATGAAGGATACATACAGATACAATCAAAAAAAATTGATAAAATAAAAAAACTTGAAACTACTCAAATACCACAAAACTTTATCTACGCAAATGTAAAAAACTTAAGTTCAGAGTCTATAGAAAAGCTTGAAAAAGTAAAACCCGAAACCCTGGCTCAAGCTATGAGAATAGATGGTGTGCGG